>NZ_JBAHUQ010000027.1 GCF_036689865.1 Magnetococcus sp. PR-3 | reverse complement strand
AAAAGAGGATATGGCCCTCTTGGCGGGCAGCTTGGCCTGAACAAGAAGAAGCTTTTAGGTATGAGCCCCATAAACCTGGACCTGTTAGGCATCCAACGCATTCAGCATGGTGGCTCACGGCCTAGCTGGCTTTGTCACGCTGCTTAAACTACGACACCCCGGCTACCTTTCTATTGAAACGGTCGCAGGGTTTTGAAGTGGTCGAATCATAGGATCCAGCCCATGGCTAAATCTACTGAATTACCGTGATATGGCAACCATGAACCAGCTCTCTTTGCATCACTATGTCGACAAAAGCATCGGCACAAAGACCTTCTAGATCTTCTAAACAGGGTTGGATCTTGCTCTTTTCGGTCAACCACCATCAACAGTTCCACAACCCTCACCCTCCCTTGATGAAGAGGTATCTTTCGGATCTCTGGCTATTTATCCAAAAATATGCTCAATCACACATTGGGCATGGTGGGTAGCCTGTTGCACTCACACGACCTTACCTGGCTGCCTGATGGACCAACCGTGTCATACTTTTAGTCCTCGATTCTGAACCGTGAATGTACATCTGTTGACGGGCCGTCTGTTCCCCCTATGCAGATCATTCTCGGTTCTATATCACTCATTCTTGTGGCCTCAGCTTGTACATGCCCCCAATGATAAGGGCATGTATCTTTTGTTCTACAAGCTCAAAAATGGGGAGACCACAGGGGGCACTTTCTCTACTTGCTAACGTGGGTTTTATCCATAGATGGCGGAATATCATTCAACAACAGCCCATGAAACATGCCTGCACAATACACTGAATTTTAACACTTATTCCAACTTAACAATAAATTCATTCAAGAGGTCGCTTAAAAACCGATGACGGTACCTACACAACCCCCCTCCATTGCAACTGTTTAGGATAGTTGTAGCGCATCAACCATAAATATCGGGTTCACAGATTTTGGTAAATAACAGATAAAGGAGGCCATAGTGCGAGGCTCGCACAACCGGGAATAACCCCAACCGCTGAAAAGATATTTTTAGAGAGGCCGCGGGGCAGACATGTAAAAGCATATTCATTCTTCATTTAATCCCTCATCCACCACCATAAACTAAAGCCCTAAAAGCTCCTGCTACACTTTGTTGCAATTATGAAAGGTGTAACAAGAAACATATCCCATGTACGAAATCACTTTACTTTAGATACCGATACCTGCAAAACTTTTACTTTATCAGCAAGTAAAGACCAACAAAACCAGACCCCTTAGGGAAGATTAAGCACGTGAGTGCATTGGTTTAAACGGAGATCGCCATGGAACTAGCCTTCTTTTTAACCGTCATGATTGGTACCAGTATTCTGGTGACGGTACGCTTAGTCTCGCGTTATATACCCATTCCAGAGCCTTTACTCTTTCTTATGGTAGGCATTGTTTTTGGAACCAGCGGCATGATCTCAGCCGATAATGAGCTGATGCAGATGCTCTCCATGGTGGCGATCACCCTGGTTATGTTCCATACCGGGCTGGGCGAAGAGAGCATGGGAGAATTTTTCTCTCATGTGATTAAGAACTTTCGGGTAGCCATTGTCGCAGCCATCGGGCCCTGGGTTGGTGCCTTTGTGGCCACCAACCTGTTTTTGGGGTTAAGCTTTCAGGAGGGTATTGTCGCTGGTGCTGTCTTTACGGCAACAGCCCTACCCTTTACCTTGGGCCTGCTGCGCTCTAAAGGGCTTATGAACGCCCCTGCAGCCCGCTCAGCCATTGCAGCGGCCACCACCGATGATGTCCTAGCCTCTCTTATCGGTACCTTTACGGCCATTTTGTTGGCAGCCACCATGGGCAGTGGTGGTGGTGAGGCAGATGTTATGGCGATCTCCATCACCGTGGCCAGTAAAGTGGGTATGGTGCTGCTCTTCTTTGTTTCCATCTATGTGATTTCGTTCCTCATTGATCCACAACCACAACGGGGAGCCTGGATTGATTTTCATCACTTCACCCAGCTCTTTTATGGTAACCGTATCACCTTTTCCTTCATGATCATGATCTTGGCCACCATTATTTTTTATGGTGAGATCATTTTCCATGTGCACTATGCCATCTCTGCTCTCATGGTTGGCATTCTCTTTAAAAAGGATCTGTTCTATAACCCTGAAACGGGTAAAGATGATCCCCAGGCCCCGACCTTTGAAAACTTTGAAGAGACCATGGTTCCACTGGTGCATAACATTGAGCCCTTCTTCTATATCTTCTTAGGGTTACACCTGGATCTCTCCATCATCTCGGCTGACGCTTTAATTGCCGGTGGCTTGATCTTTCTCTGCGTCTCTACCCTACAGTTTGCCTCGGCCTATGGTTCAGGACGCTGGGTGGGCTTAGACCACCCCAACGGCGTACTGTTGGGCTTTAGCATGATGCCCAGAGATGTGCTGGCCTTTGTGGTTCTCTCCATCAATGCAGCCGCACTGCCAGAAGGCTCTATACTGTTTGTTGCCTGTATTGTGGCCATTGCACTACTCAACCTAGCCACAACCATTGGCTTACAGTTTGTGCGCATCAATAAATAATCAATCGCGACTGAGTGAGGGGCCCTTGGCTTGGGCCCCTCACTCCCCCTGCCCCCTTTGTCTTCCAAAACCTAGCTCAACCCAACTGATCCAACTCGCCATCATATCGCTGTAACGTCATACCGTATCTTCTGTGCGTGGGCGAAGTGATCTCCCATCGCCATGATAAGTAGGCTAGGGCTCATGGTATGTGTCTTAACACCCACATAATCATCAGTGTTATGGGTTGCTCTCTACACCTCAATCGGCTCTCCCACTTTTGATCTGATCTACCGCAATCTCAGGATGAGCCAAGCCTATACCAACCAAAGCGTTCATCTATGAGAGTGGATGAATACGGGGTTACTAGGCATGGCTGAACCAACCAGAGATTTGGGCACGTACACTTACTTTTGCCTAGTGGAGAAGGAAGTCATAAACAGGTAAGAGGGAGGTTTCACCTCTCTACCAGGGTAGGAAGGTCTGTTAAACGACGGTTTAAACGATCACTTTATCTTTTTCACATCCGCTTAACACCTCATAGAAAAAGCGGGCATTAACCTTTCGCTAATACCCGCTTTAGGTGTACCCTTTTTTCTCAGGATAGGAAGGTCTGTTAAACGACGGTTTAAACGATCACTTTATCTTTTTCACATCCGCTTAACACCTCATAGAAAAAGCGGGCATTAACCATTCGTTAATACCCGCTTTAATCACTTCAACCTGGATTTTGAGATCATACGCTGTGATCGCCTAGATTTTTTGCAACCCTTTACGGGCCGCAATACTATCTGGAAACCACTGAAGCACCTTCATAAACTCTCTTTGAGCTGGCCGCTTATACCCCAAGCGGAGGTAACTCCACCCCAGGCCCAGCTCTACCCGGCCATCTGTTCGGTTAGGATAAAGCTGTTTCAGCCGTTGAAAAACCCCAAGCGCATGGCGGTAATGCCCTAAGCGTAATAAGCTCCACCCATAGTTGTTATAGGCATGGCTCCCCCAACTGAAAAATGTTTCATCGGTAGGAACTTGGCCAATCCGACTCTGATAAATGCCAATGGCACGCCGATAATCTTTTTTTAGATAAGCCACGGCACCACGCGCCAACTGGGCGCGTAGTCGGTCAGGATCAATGGACAACGCATTGGTAAAGTAACGGTCAGCCTCAGTTAACTTATCCTGGTAAAGGCGAACAAGCCCTGTGCCCAGCAAGGCATCTGCCCGATCACAGTTGCTGCTGTTAATGAGCGTTTGAAAACCCTGCGTTGCCCGATCAAATTTACCCAGATACATCTGGCTCCAAGCAAGAGCACTTTGGTTACCACAACGGCCATACCCATTCTCCACCAACTGGGTCAAATAGCGCTCAGCCAGGTAGAAATACCCAGCCTTAAAACTACTCTGGGCAAAAGCTTGCCATAGATAGGTAAAATCTCCACCTGTTCCTGCCTCTTTAACCATCCAATCTGGCGTTGTGTAAGCTGGGGATTGCTTAATCAGCTCCATTGCGGCTTTTTGCGCCAACTGTTGTTTGCCCAGTTTACTCGCCGCCAAGAATAGCCCATAGCGTGCAGAGAGTGCTTTTTTACTCTTTTTGGCAATACGGGAAAATTGACGGGTCGCTTCAGGCAACTGCCGCTGATACAACAACAACCAAGCAAGTTTGGCGCGTACTTTAGCAGAAGGTTTAATCTGTAAAGATTGTCGGTAAATCTGACTGGCCAGGGTGTACTCCTGACGGGCTGAGACAGCATCGCCTAACGTCTCTAAAATAGGGCCATGGCCACTGAAGTCGTTCTCTCTTTGTAGTGCTTCTTGCAGATGCTTTTGGGCACGATCCCACTTTTTTTCAGCAAGGTAGACCGAACCTAAACCATAATCAGCATCTGAAATAATGCTGGTAATGTACTTTTTTCCATCGGCTTTGATGGTGCCATACCAGTGAACACCATTACGCCAATATAGACCCTGAGCACGCTGACGTTTAAAAGCTGCTTTGGCTTGGCGCATGTTGCCTTTGGTTAAATACCACCACCCCATACCTTGATGTCCGCCCATACTGCGGTCATCCAGCTGCAACATCTTTTGGAACCATCTTTTGGACTGTTTCATCTCACCGCGTTTAAGATGTGTCCAGCCTCTCAGCCCCCAATATTTGGCTTGGTAGGGTTCATGGCGCATTAAAGCCAATACAGTCTTATGGGCCTGTTCATAGTGTTCAGCCTTAAACTGCTTAACCGCGTCCTCAAAGGAGGCCATCTGACTACCCGAGGGGCCATCAACCGTGGCACAACCGCTTAACCCCAACAGGACGACGAGGAGTAATAGAAAACGTTTCACAGCTTACCCCCTTTTTTTGTGACTTTTATTTTTATATCATCAAGTTTTAGTCTCTGATCCAGGTCATTTAATGCCTTAAGCGCCGTACTATTTTCAGGATCCAAGGTTAAGAGATCATCAAACAGGTGTAATGCCGCTTGTTTTTTACCCATGGCATGCAGTATCTGTCCTTGCTCCGTTAATAAAGAGACATTGGTTGGGTGGCGTACCAGTAGACGCTCCGTCACTTTTAACCCCAGCGCCAGTTTGCCCTGCTTACGCAGTGACCATGCCAAACGAACACTCCCAACAATGTTATAATAATCTTTATAAACCAACCGATTACAGATCAGCTCAACCTGCCCAAACTGCTGTTTTGCCATGAGTGGCAAGGTCATACCCAACATCGCCTCGACAGATTCTGGCGCAGCTTCCATCGCGGTTTGATAGTGACGAATACTGTCGGCATACAGCCCAGCCAGATAGTACAGCCACCCTAACCTAAGGTTAACTGTATAGCCTTTAGGGTACTGTTTATGTACCGGTAACATCGCACGGATCGCTGGCCGGTAGGATTGAGTACGGGCATAGTCATAGGACTTATAGTAGGCCTTCCGTACCCAGTCATTTTCACCTGCCCAAACCTGAGTAACCAGCCCCCCCATGAGCACGATCAATCCCCATGTGATGACGTGTTTCATGATGCCCCCTCCTTAGCCTGCACGATTGAAGATTGTGCTTTTAGGCTACGCGACCCCAACATCACCTGCTGAATACCCGAAACAGGATCAATAACAATCTCTACTGGCGTATCGGATCCATCCGCTTGCTGTAGCTGCCCCACAATGTGACCCGGACCTTGCCAGCGTGCTTCATAGCGGGCTGTGTAGGCCGAAGGTCGAACAGCTTTTACCAACATTTTCATCCGCCCCTGCCACCCTGGCTGTGTGGCGGCCATCGGAGGCTGATCCTGCCAAATAAGCTGAGGATAATCGACAAGAGGTACCCGAGGAAGCGCGGCAAAAAGTGTTGCAAGCCAAGGGTCCGACCCTTCTAGCCGATAGAAATAGAACTGGTGGTGATCTTTGGAAAAATAGAGCCGCCCCTGGTCAGATGCCAAAGCACGCTCCCCAAGCTCACTCATCTCCACACGCAGTTCTAATAACTGACGGGGCTGCTTTGCTACCTGTGTTTCAAATATAAAAGATTGATCCAACATAAACGTTGTTGCCCGATCCAGATCCTGGCTAGAGCACAAAGGCTCCACCGTGGCACCCTGTTCAGGCTGATCATTGGCCATAAACTGTCCAGCTTGTTGATAGCCCTGAAAACTAAACGGTAGCGTATCGCAACCCAATGTATCGCCATTTTGCACCTGGATATGGATATGGGGTTGAGGGGAGTAACCACTGTTCCCACAAAGCCCCAGCTGCGTACCCACTTCAACCCACTGCCCCTGTTCCACACACAGAGAATCTTGGGCAAAGTGACAGACCAGAACCCAATACCCCAAGGTGCTATCCAGAACGATTAAATTCCCCCAGTTTTCTGCCTCATTCAACTGGCCCGGCTGGTTATCCGCTACCCCCCCAACAACTTTGACCACTCGCCCACGTATAGGCGCAAAAACAGGTTTACCAAACGCATAATAATCTTGGCAGGAGTCCCCAGCACCACGGAAGGTAGAACCTTTTTTTTCGATCACAAAATCATAGGCATAGCGCAACACACCTTGGTGTGTCCAACCCCCATCAAACCCTTGCCAAACGTGCCACGGACCAGAAAATGGCAACTGTAAGCGGCGCATGTGATCACCATGAAAACGCTGCTTCAAACTAATAAATTCATCCAATGTCTCTTCCGGGGTGGCACGGGGTGAGGCAACCACCAAAGGAAAACCAACCAGACCTAACACATAAAGTAGAGTCAGGGTGACCATGTTGAAGGGCAATGTGAAGGCAGGTAAGCCATAGCGGGCCCAAAACAGGTTCACGGCATCCAATAAAATCACCCCCATGGCGACACCAACAGCTGCCACCAAAAACCCCTTAGGGGCTGGTGCCATAAACACACCGCCCACCGCCATGGCAATAAGGATGAAGTTAAAACTGTTAATATCCATCCAAGCTGCGGCAAGGTTGCCATCCATCATGCCAGACAACAGAGTACCCAGCAGATACCCCAACACACCCAGCAGCAAAAGAATGCGTGAATGCACCACCATGACCAAGGCTATCAGTAGTCCAGCCAGGGGGTTAGGAAGAAACAAAACAGCCCCTAAGGCTGATAAAAAACCTTCTATTAACAACGGCAACCCCAGGACCATCTCTCCCCTTTGGGGTTGTAGGTGGTTCACATAGAGGTTGCTGTAGCCACTTGCAGCCAAATAGGCAATCGAGCTTACCAGCACAAAAGGTAAACTAAGGATCGGCAGTTTAAGGTAGGTTGCCAGAATGCTATTAAGCATGACACTGACCAGCAGTGTGAAAATTCCGGCTGTGACCACAAAAAAGAGAGAGAGTGAGCTTAGCTTGAACAGATAGCCAATAGAGAGCCCAACCAACAAGGGGTTGTAGGTGAAAAAGCCACTGGCCAAAAAAGCTTCTCGCATACCGAGCACACGGGCAAAACCATAGGCTGCCGCGACCGACAATAACCCTGATAACCCCACACTGGGATCGGTCAGAGTTGCCATGAGAATAACCGCCCCAACCCAAGGAGAGCGCAGGAAAAAAATCTCTGCATAGCTGTTTAAAAGAGGGGATAAACCCCATCCGGTTTTCATAGCCGGCTCCCTTAAGCCAACTTCAGATGATCGGGTACACACTCCCGGCGTACCATATCACTAAGATCTTCACCTTCCCGAATAACCTGAGCCTCCCCCTTTTGATCAATCAACACCACCGCAGGTCGGTATTCGATAAATTGCATCCATTGGGTCACATTGTAGGCCCCAACAGGCCCAAATATCAGCCGCATACCCCGCTCCAGAGGGGGCAAGACAGCAGACTCATCCACCACATCAATATTCATACACAAGGGACCGTTAAGCACAGCAGGCTCTCCAACCCCTTGGACTTCCCGATCTAACTCAATACCGTACTGATACCAAGTGGAGGTATAGAGCAGGTTAACCCCAGCATCCATCACATAGGCTCGCCGTCCATCCACCAGCCGTTTGGCAGCATGTACCGTGGAGATCAGCCATCCGGCATCATCAATCAAAGCCCGCCCTGACTCTAAGTAAAGGTGCGGGGTGTGTCCTGGTCGCAACCCTTCTCTCAAGCCTTTACATAGCGCCTCAGCAAACTCTTCTATCTCAGGCACGCTGACATCAGGGGGGAGGAGAGCGCCCTTCAGGCGACTAAGGGATGGAAAACCACCCCCCAGATCCAAATAACCGATTTCCACCCCGATCTCATCAAACAGCGCCCCAGAAAACGCCGCTAACTTCCGGGCCGCTTCACCATAGGCATCGGGTTCAAGAATATAGGTACCAATGTGGCTATGCAGCCCAACCAGTTTAAGCTTACCTGGCACCGATACACGCTTGGCGGCATTGAGTGCCTGACCAGACTCCAGGTTAAAGCCAAATCGACTCCACTGCGGATGAATACCTGCGTTCAAGTTCACACGCAGCGCCACAGGAATTTCTTGGCCCAATTTCTCGGCCACCAGCAAGAGATCATCAATCTCATCAAAATGATCGATGTGGATCTTAGCCCCTTCCTTCGCGGCCCGTTCCAGAGCTACCAGTGATTTATGGGGACCGTTAAAAAGAATATTCTCACCCGCAACCCCAAGGCGCCGTGCCTTTTCGTACTCCATGGGGGAGACCACCTCAGCAAGGGAACCTTCCTGGTGAAAAATGGCGCAGATCGCATCCAGATAATTGGTTTTGTAGGACCAACCAAAAGAGACCTTCGGGTAGTGGTGGGCAAAAGCTGTTCGTGCTTGTTGAATGTTCTCCCGTATGCGCGCTTCACTAAAGACAAACAAAGGAGAACCAAACCTCTCCACCAGTTCATCAATCGGCACCCCTTCAATATCCTTACGTACCTTCCGGCTGTAGTAGGGGGAGAGACCAAACTTATTCATGCGACCATTCTTTAACGGAATAATCTCCGGCTTTTGGTAGGGTTTACGTGCCATGGTTTAAGCCTCACCTAGGGTAATCATACGCTGAAAACGATCCAGATCTCTTACCTGCTCCTGGGTATGCCGGATAAACAGCTTTCCAGCCGCATAATCATGTTGCGGCTGAGGATCTTCCCCCAGTGCCAGACGCACAACCATGGCAGGCAAATTAACCCCCACCCCCGTCGCAAAATAGACCCAGGCTGGAAAACGAGGATTAATTTCAATGACCGCAACCTCATCCTCTTCAACCATACACTCCAGTTCAAAGGGCCCCCGCCAGTTGGTGGATGCCACAAAATCCCGTGCGGCTTGTAACAGGGCTTCATGATGAATAGTAACACCCGTCCAAATTTTACCCAGGTGGGTTGTGGCCATCTTTTTTGCGGCCACCATACCTGGAATATTCCCGTATCCATCCCCAACACCAACCACATTCATCTCCTGCCCCACTGCCATTTTTTGCATGATCACGGGCAACCCACAGTGGGCAGAAACATGCCCAAAAGAGGTCAAAGCATCATCCACGCTGTAGGCAGGAAAAGCCCCATAATAGGTCCCCTTTACCATCACCGGGCCGCCTAGAGCATCAAACCCCTTCATCACATCTTCAGCATGAGAGACATTGATCTGTGCGGGGGCTTTTAGACCGCACGTTTCCATTAAATCTGGAAGCGCGCTTTTTTCACGTACAGATAGCGCTTGAGCATCGGGCAAAAACAGCTTTACCCCTATTTTTTCCAAACGCTTGGCATATTTAATAAAGAAAGGAAGTTCATTGTCCAAGGTGGGAATGATGACATGCAACCCAACACGCTGCTGGATGTAGCTCAGCCGTTCAAGTAACGTCACAGCTGAGGCTGATGGGGAAGGAATAAGATAGGCATGATCCACCAACTCTTCCAAATAGATCCCTGGTTCCATGGCATCGTAGGCCAAACCAGCGACTTGAACGTGGGGCATGACCTCTTTAAGGCTACGGGCAATACCAATACCTGGCCCAGGATTATCGCTGGCGTTAATGCCCGTCACAGCAACCGTGAGTTTATCGGTACTGTTCATATCAGCTTCAACCCGTGTAAAGAGTCCAGAAAGTCTCGAACGTCTCGACGTGCCGTTGTTTCCGTGACCTCATATGTTTCACAAAGGCTTACAACCATCTGTGCCTCATCGTCACCGGCATTGATGGATTTTAACAGGGTGTGAGCAACTTGGTTGATGGTGAAACTCTCACCAGTTTGCGGATCAAATACAAAGCCCTCTTCGTTGATGGCCAAACGGGCCAAACGATCACGATTCATAGTTTTCTTCCCAGGGGTGGTGGGTAAAATCAGCCGCTTAACCTATACCAAAAATGAGCGCCCACTGTTGGAGCAAACTGATGGGTAAAGCTGTATAACATTCTCAACTTGGCTCGGTTGACCGGCTAAAGTAGAACACTGTTATGTCTACATTGCTTGGGTAGAAAAGGAACACACCCTTTTTTTCAGTGTCTATGGTGTTAGGTTATTCTTTATATTTGGTTTAGGTATCAGCACCCGTGCATATGGCTGAGACACTTTGTTATTAGAAACCCTATTCAATACCAACAAGCGGGTTCTTCACAAACGCAAGTGATGCCATAACCGACGGCTTTAGGAGAACCCAATGCTCAACGCTTTCTCCCTACGTATCTGGGTTTTAATCCTGCTTCTTGGTGCCTTGGGTATTTTAGGTAACTACCTTAACTTCCCCATTTTTTTTGGAATTAATTTCATCTTTGGTAGTGTCGTTGCCTTAGTTGCCGTTAAACGTCTAGGGATCATACCAGGTACCCTTGTGGCCGCCATTGCAGGGGGGTTTACATATTTTTTATGGGGCCACCCTTATGCCTGGATTAGCTTTACGATCGAGGTGTGGGTTGTTGGTCTGCTCATGCGTCATCTCCCGCTTTATATGCGCCATATAGCATTGACCGACCTGCTCTACTGGCTCGTTATTGGTGGCCCCTTGGCACTTTATTTTTATGGCCACATCATGGGTCTAGCCCCTGAACAGGCTGAGCTCATTGCGCTAAAGCAGCCCGTTAATGGTGTTTTCAATGCCCTTCTAGCTGCAATTAGTATTTTAATGATTGATTATTATCAAAAACGTATGCGCGCGCCGATTGGCAGCGTTATTTTTAATACCATCTCTATGGGTGTCGTATGTACTGCCATCGCTCTTACGATTATTTTTACTGGCCCCATTAAACAAAATGCTGAGAAAGCATTGAAAGAGGAGTTATTGGCATTGGGGGAAATTGTACGCTTTGCTCCAGATCCTAACGAGGTAGAGCTACCCAACAATATTATACTCAGCCGTACCCGCCACATTCCTGAACACTGGCTTTCCATCCAGGGATCCTTTTATGCCGATATTTCCATGCAAAAAGGGCCACTAATGAAACGCTGGAAACAGGCGGACTATATCGTGGCACTGCCACGGCCTGACAGAGAACCTGATGACAAAGATTTTTACTACTTTCTTCTAAAAACCTCCGCAGCCCCCCTGATCAATCAGTTGCATGATACCTACACCCGTGCCTTTGCTGTATTGGCCATTTTTATTTTTCTCGCCCTGTTCAGCTCTGCTTTGATTAGCCGTTGGCTCGTCAAATTACTTCGGCATCTATCGGATATCAGTGAACATTTACCTCAAACCATTGCTTCGGGGGTGATACCCGACCCTCCAGGCAGTGCTTTGCTTGAACCGGATCAACTCTCACACGCCTTCCGAGATATGGCCAAACGTCTTGCGGATAGTTTTGCTCAAATTTCAGAAGCCAATGAAGGCCTGGAACGCCGGGTGGCCAACCGAACAGCGGAACTACAAGCTGCCAAACATCATGCAGAAGCCGCGAGCCATGCCAAGTCAGAATTCATTTCTGTTGTTAGTCATGAACTTAGAACACCACTTACCTCGATTTTAGGCAGTTTAAAACTGGTACAGGGCGGCATTGCCGGCACCCTCCCTGACAAGGCGTCGGTCTTGGTCGATACGGCAGTACGCAATGGCAACCGTCTCTTGGGCCTCGTGAATGATGTCTTAGATTTTTCAAAAATTGAAGCGGGTAAGATGACCCTCGCCCTGGCGCCCGTCTCTGTCACTCAGTTAATGACCCATACCTATGAAGCCACACACGGCATGGCCCAAGCTAAAGGGCTACAACTGACCCATGATCATTCGAATACACTTTATGTGCAGGCTGACTCTACCCGTATTGAGCAAGTTTTAATTAACCTTGTGGGTAATGCCATTAAATTTACAGATCAAGGTCACATATCTGTATGGGGAAAACCTCGTGAAGATGAGGCACTTTTTTGTGTGGAGGATAGCGGCTGTGGTATTGCAGAAGAAGATATTGAACATATTTTTGATCACTTTACCCAAGTCGACACCTCGACCACCCGTGTGACAGGGGGTACTGGGTTAGGGCTGGCGATCTCCCAACGTTTTGTTGAGTTACATGGGGGAAAAATATGGGTGGAGAGTGAACAGGGTATTGGGACACGCTTCTATTTTACCCTACCGATCTCGAACGAGCCCCCTGATTGACCCGGTCTAATACCCCTCACAGATCCCGCGAAATCCCAGAGATCTTCCACCTCTCTTGTTGAGCATAGATGAGAGATCAACAGGCTGCATGGATCTGTCTATCCATAAACGCCTAGCCGCAGCGAGCCTTGCATCATAGGAAGCTTCACTCAAACCTAAGCCAAAGCTCCCGCTTTAGATCAGACGGTTGCGTAGACTGGAAGTTATGCACTGTTTGATCGAGGTATGATCTGGGCTGGAGAGCACGCGTAGCCGTAGCGCACCCTGCCCACATGCCACAACCGGGTCCCCCTGCTGTACCAGACAAACTTGTCCAGGTACCACCAGAGCGGGTTCAGGCAGTTCCACTTTCTCCGCCCGCCAGATCACAACTTTTTGCTGGTTCTCTAATGTGGTGAAGGCACCGTCAAAGGGTTTAGAACTGGCACGAATAAGGCGAAGAATTTGATCGGCCGACTGCGCCCACTGAATTTGACCATCCTCTGCACGGCGGGGATAACACCGTAAAGCGTGGGTAGGGTCCGTAGACTGCGCTTTAAAAACCGCCTCTCCACGGGCCAACAGATCGGTGGCCTGTGAGAACATATTGGGAATCGTTTGACTTAACCATGCATAGACATCCTCAATATAGAGATCATCATGCATCGGCAAAAACTGTTTGAGAAGGATTGGCCCAGCATCCAACTCAGGCACCATACGATGTATCGTACAGGCGATTTGAGGCTCACCATGCAGAATTGCCCAGTTAGGGCAGGCATTCCCTCGATAACGGGGCAGATCCCCTGCATGTGCGTTGAGCACACCATAGTTAAAGCGCTCTAACAGCGACTCTGTCAGTAAAATCGGCCAATTGACAGAAATACCCACATCTAGCGGGTTCTGTTTCAGCCATGCCTCGACCTCTGCTGTACTTTTGGTACCAACAAAAAAGTGGGCATTAACCGCCTGTGCCAACTGCTCAAATTGATCCAGCCCAAAACGGTAGAACGATTCATCTTTGGCGGTCCATAGTAGATCAATGCTGTGACCTTGAGCATGGATCTTACGGCATGCATCGGCCAGCCATTGGGTACGCCCCAACATCCCCACCCGTAACTTTTTAGGGGTAGGCTTATTCACGGCTCTGCTCCCATTGTTTGGTTAAACCTCCAACCGTGTCAAAACGCGCTGTTTCAGCCTGTTTCATCAATTGCTGTAAAAAGGTAAGTGTACCGGGCTCTGAAGATGTATAAGGCGCAAAGTGTTTGGGGGTTGCCGCGGTGAGGGGCGTGCCACCTAAGCCTTTTTTCATACGGGCATACTGCGCCATATCGTTCATATTTAGTGCCACGTGTACGGGGTGAAAGTTATAGATACGTAATCCTGGTTCTAACGTTTTTGGCAGATCCCAGCCACCTGCAGGGTCAATCGCTTGTAGATCATCTTCCCAACAGTAGGGAAGCCTTATGAGTTGAGCCCCACCCTCAGCATGCAAGGTAACCGGCTGCAAGTTGGGATGATCCCCAAGATAGAGCGAAAGATCGGTATGAATGTGAGCATATTGGGTCATCACCAGTTCAAAGAGTCTACTGGACTGGTAAAGACCATGGGTTCGCATACTGCGTGCTTGGGGCACCAAAGCCATGCAATAGTCCAATACCTGTTCATGGTTATCACCATGACAAGAGCCCGGAAGAAAGTTTGGATGAATGCCGACCTCAAACAGTGGATTGGCCTTGAGTTCATCCAATAATGGGCTTTGATGGGTGGCAAAAAAGGTTGCCGGCACACCATGGGTCACACAGATTTCCATGCACTGTTCTATGGCCCAATCTGGCGCCCAATCAATATCAAAGGTAATCCCTAACACGCCAATGCAACTCCTCGTTAATCAAAAAGAATCTTGACTCTATCTGAACCCATGACATCTCATCAAGGCGTACTGTTTAAAAAGCCCGTTATCCCACCAGTGTGTGGCTAGGCACCATCTCGTGGCATACGATGCATAGCCACTTACCATTACGACGCCCCATTAACACTTCATGCTGGGAGTTCTTATCCAAATGGGGGCAGTTTCAAGCCTAGATAGATCTGTTTTTTTCGTCATACCTGCAAAGAGTCAAACAAACCACAGGGGTTAATAAACCTTGTGCTCACAACTTCTTAGAGTATTCACACTACGGCAACTCATCCAGCTAATCGCATAAAAAGGCAAACGCTATCGATTGCAGGAACAATAAAATGTTTGGCGTTCCAAGGGGGTTTGCTCCATCAAAGCAAGACCGGTGGTACCTGCTGTTTTCCCCCATACCAACGTATAAGGCCAAGCCCGGCAATATCAGACTCACAACCAGTGGCCTTCATGCAGGATCGATTCAGGCTGGAACCGGATAACGGTGTCGTCTGAGATCCTTTTATGGGATCTGGCAGCGCAGCAGAGACTGCTCTTTTAATGTCTCGGAATTTGACCTATTACGGTGTAGAGCTATCCCCCGCCTACCACCGCATAGCCACCAACCGTTTACGCACTCTCTAGATAACAACCGGGCCAGCCCTAAAAGGCTGGCCCGTACAATCCCCCACTATCATTTTACGCGGCCCTTTACATTTCCCCACTGACATTTTACATGCGCCTTTACACCTTTATGTGAAGAACCGCATGAAATGATAAGGGGTGGGGTGGGAGCTGGATGTGGGAAATAGCGGGAAATAACGGGACGTTGTGGGAAATCCGGGGGCTGGAATTATCAAATTGCGCGGAACGGAGAATGTGCCGGAAGTCGCGCTGTGGACCGCGTGAAATGATAGTTGGCGGTCCGTGTGCTGGGCAGGGATGAGCACCAATGTCTCAGCGGCGGGCCAGCTGGATAAGATACGCGTGGGAGCGTTGATAGTCAAACTGATCAAAGTCTCGGGCGCGATAGCGGCCTGTGAGCTGCTTGACCGCTGCCCAGGCGGCCTGGACGTGCTGCCCTTGGGCGGTGGCGGCAGCTTTGACCAGCACCGATAGGGTCTCGCGCTGGGTGGTGGTGATTGGGCGGCGGGCAGCCGCAATGATCTGTGCCGATGTCGGCGTCAGGGCGTGGCATAGCGTGTAGCCAGCACCTGCACTGATCAGCATAAGCATAGAAATGATTAGACGAAACTGGATTATTTTACGGGGAGCATCGACCGCGTGGTCCGCGACCATCTTGCCTAATTTTGACATAGCATAAATCCTATATATTCAGAAAATACAAACATATAAGAGGCATGCAAAAAATATGGTGATTTAGACGGCAAGCTTAATGTTTCGGCGTAAAGGTCTGAAATCTATTATATTATCCGGGGCGTTGTTGGCGCGTTTGGCGTCAACATAATCTTCACAGGCTGCCTGCACAAGTAGGTGTATCTTGCCTGGGGGAACCACCTTGCCCTGCTCACCGAGCAGGGTATCCACGGCCTCTACGGCCTCCATGATCAGCTGGGGCGTTATCTCTGGGTACCCATCAATCATACCCGCCCCTTGCCATTCGCCAGCGTCTGCGTGGCGCATAGGCCCTTTGCCGAGCACCAGCCAATCCAGATTTACCCCGACAGTATCCGCAACCTTGCCGATTGCATCCGCTTTAGGGATGGTGCCACCCAGCCATGCTCGCAAAGTACTCTCGCCTATTTCGCATAGTTTCCCGAGCCTATTAAGGCTTCCGACCTCTGCTGAGAGAGTCTTTATGCGACTGGCTATCGTATCTTCCATCTTCACGCCCTTAACTCTGAAGAGATCCGTTAAAAAAAACACAGAAAGTCAGAGTTTATTAACATCTTGAAAACAAGCGTAAATCGCAACTCTTCCCGCAATTCCGCATACTTTTAAGTCTGAATTCGCAATTTAACCTTTGCTTGATTCGCAAAAGTTTGTAGTATGTGAATCAACACGGGGTAAAAAGTTACCCCCTAGCGATGATAGCGCACCCCGTAAAACACAACAATATCTGGGGTTGCATTTTAATCAGATACAAGTCGGGAGCAGACAGGATTTAGCCATGTCTGGGCTTGATAGAGAAAACGCATTTGTTTTGGCATTGAGAAAAGCTGTTAAGGGTTCTGGCAAGAGTCATACCCAGCTCGTAAGAAGGTTGAATCGTTTGGCTGAAAAAGATGGCGTTAAGCTAGCTGCCGGGCGGGCCAAAGAGTTGAGTGTTGAATCGTTCGGCAAGTGGCTGGACCCCCATGCGATTAACATGCCGCCAGTTAAGGCGCTTCCTTATCTGGCAGAAGCAACCGGCAGCATTGAGATGTTGCGGGTGTTGATGGAGCCGCTGGGCATTGAGCTGATCACCGCTATAGAGGCTGCGGAGATGGGTAAGCTCGAAACCAGAAGGCAGTTAGATAGAGCCAAGGATGATGTTAGCCAACTCGCCAACAGGATAAGAGCGATAGAAGCGAGGGTTAAAAATGATGAATCGGTCGGGAGCAACTGCCACATCACTGTCACGGGTGATCAAGGCAGAACTGATTACACGGGACATTAAACAGGTGGATGTTGCAGAAGATGCTGGCGTGCCGTGTAGCAGGGTGAGTGAGACCATTGCTGGTCGCAAACACAATCAACGGGTCATGCGTCGCCTTGCCGGTCTTCGGGTCGGCATGCGGCACATGGTCTACGGAACAGGGATTTACCGATGGGCTGCATAGCGGATCAGGCAGCCAAGCTGCGCACCCTGGGGGATCTGATCAAAGTACCTCTGGGTGGAGCGAGGATCTTGGAGATCCAGTACATGTGGATCTGTGATGAATGGGAGGCTGGGCAGCCAGTAAATAAACGCAAAGGCTACGTTACCCACTGCGAAGGCTTGGCGTCTCTGGATAAGAAATCGTGGGATACTCTTGGTGAGATTGAGGAGGCGGCTACATCATGCTAGGCCCGTGGACAGCGAAAGATCTGGGCGCAATGGGATTGCCGGGCTACCCGACCTCTGAGCGTGGCATGCTTGGCCGCCTCAAAGCCGACGCAGCTGAAGGCATCAAGCGTCCTGGCCGGGGTGGTGGTTTGGTCTATCCTCTGGCGGAGCTATCCGCCATCGCTCAGATCGCCATCCTGGACCGTCACGCTGAGACCCTTACAGGTGAGGATCTTGAGGGTCTGCCCGATGAGGTCCGCGCCGTTGGCTTGACCCATCTTGCCCGCCGTAAGCAGCCCGCCGCCACGCAGCATATGGCGGGTGAGCAGGGTTTGGTGCGTTACCATCAGGCCACCAAGGCGCAGCAGGCCAAGGCAGACGGCATGGCAGCCATTGTACGGGGCTGGATCGCCTACCGATCCGACAGGCAGGGCAAGATAGCGGATCTCATGCATGACTATATTGCTCTGCTTAAAGAAGGTCTCATACCGCTACCGGAAGAGGCGGTGCAGGCCAAGGTTAAGATCCCCTCTCAACCCACGCTTTACCGGTGGCAGCGCCAATTCCGTGAGAGTGGTCCAGGGGGGCTACTGCCCGAGCATGGCAATGCCAAACGCGGCACCACCAGTCTGACGGCTGATCAGCAGGATTTGGCGGTCTCCATGATGTTGGACCACCCCCGCTGTGGCCCTAAGCGGGTCAGGGAGGCCATGCAGGCAAGGTTTGGCTACACCTCACCCAAGACCACGATTGCCCGCTATATGGAGGCGTGGCGCAAGCAGCACAAATCCCTGGTGCTCTATGTGACCAATCCGGACGCTTGGCGCAGTAATCACATGGTGGCCTTTGGGTCGCTAAGCGAAGAGATCACCGCGCTGAATCAGCGCTGGGAGATGGACAGTACCAAGGCGGATCTTATGCTGGCCGATGGTAAACGGCATGACATCGTCGGGGTGATCGACATCTGGTCGCGGCGCTTAAAACTGCTGGTGACCCGCACCACCCGCAGCACAGCGGTCACAGCGCTGGCTCGGAATGCCATGTTGGACTGGGGCCTGCCCCAGCAGATCAAGACGGATAACGGATCCGACTATGTCTCCAAGCACACAGTAAGGGTGTTTGAGTCCCTTAATATTGAACAGCTGATTTGCACCCCGTTTGCACCCGAACAGAAGCCGCATATCGAACGGGCCTTTTGGACATTTTCACACGGATTGCTTGAGCTATTGCCTGGGTTTGTTGGCCACGACATTACAGATCGTAAGGCCATTGAGAGTCGCAAAACCTTTGCCCAGCGGCTGTTTGGTGGGGATGAGGTGATAGATCTCAGCCATATGAGCGCTGAGGATCTACAGGCCTACTGTGACGAGTGGATAGAAAACCTCTACAACCACGACGTACACAGCGGCATCAAACAGACCCCCAGTGATCGGGTTCTAAGCTGGCCCCATCCGGTGGCGCGTATTAAAGATGAGCGGGCGTTGGATCTATTGCTGGCCCCCGCTCCAGATGGCAACGGAACCCGCCGCGTTGCCAAGAAGGGGCTACGCATCGCCAATTATAATTACGATGCCCCCGCCCTGACCCAGCCCGAGGTCATGGGACAGACGGTACAAGTGAGGATGGATGAGGCCAACATCGGCGTGGTCTATGTCTTTGACGAACGCGGCAAATACATCTGCGTGGCGGAGTGCCCAGAGCTGTTGGGGGTGAGCCGCAAAGAGCGGGCTATGGCGGCCAAACGGCTGCAGGCCAAGATCTACCAGCAGCAGCGGCGAGAGGCCAAGGCACTCACCAAGGAGATGGGTACCGCAGGTATCGCCGCAGAGGTCCTGGCCATGCGCGCCGAGGCCGCCCCCAACATCACCCCTTTGCGGCCAGCGGGCAGCCACACCACCCCGGCCCTTGAGCAGGCCGGGGTGCTGGCCAAGGATCTGGACCGACGCAACGCCCCGCCGCCCCAGCGCACCCAGGCAGATCGGCAGGCCCAGCAGGCCCTGGTTGCGGAGTTAAACGCCCCCAAGCCTGCGGCCCAGGAGACAGCAGACGACCGCTACAAACGGGCCAAGCGCCTGGAGCGGCTGATTGAACAGGGTAAAGGGGTGCCACGCGAACAAGAGACATGGCTGCGTAGCTACCAAAAGACCAATGAGTACAAAGCAACGGATGATATCTACGCATCCTTTGGTTGATTAGATAAGCCCACCACAGAGCTGGGCGATCCATAAAAAACTTGGGAGTTAACAACATGAGTAGTCACGAACAGAAGAGAATGGAGCCCTACCCCACTGCCCCGCTACCTTTGGTTGTGCGCAGCATGCGTGCGGTTCGGCAGTGTCAGGACCGTCGCCCTGGCCAGCCGGGCATGGTGGTGCTCTATGGTCTCTCAGGGCTGGGCAAATCCACCAGCGCCGAGATGATCGCCATTAAAGAGCGCGCCATCTATGTGGAGGCTGGGGAATCCTGGAACAAAAAATTCCTACTCCAGCAGCTGCTCAAGCAGGTTGGTTACACCCTGGACACCATGCCCCGCACCATCCCGGAGATGATGGAATCCTTCTGCACCGCCGTATCCGCTCAGCGGGTACCGGTGATTATTGATGAGATGGATTTCCTGACCAAAAAACAGGGCATGGTTGAGCTGCTGTTAGAGGCCCACCAGAAGATTGCCAACCCCACCATCTTATTGATTGGTGAGGAGAAGTTACGATACAAACTGGCTAAATGGCCCAAGGTCCACAACCGCGTCCGTTATTGGGTTGAGGCGCATAAGATCAACTTGGATGACGTGCAGGACATCATCGCAGCAGACAACAAAGCCCTCAATGCCGAAGAGGAAAACCACCCCGGCATCATTGACTTTGATCCAAAGCTGCTGGAGGCCGTGGGCGCGTTGTGTGAGTGGAACACCCGCCGCATGCGCACCAACATCGACCTCATGCGGGAGGATGCCCAGGCCCGCAACCTAACAGCGTTGGGTCTGGGTGATTACGATCTATCCAAGGTCTACACCGGCAACCCCGACCAAGGCGGGATGATCTGAGATGAAACTCAGCGAACTGAACAAGGCCCAGAGCCTAAAAGGCACGGACCAAGTGTGGGCCATCGTGCGTGGGTTTCGCCGCCTCTCTCAGGAGGATCTGCGCCGCTACTGCAAAGTACCCCAGGCAACCTGGCTGGACTATCTGGGTCGGCTGTTGTTGGGGGGCTATGTGGCACCCGTCGCAGAGCGTGACCCAGTGATCTACGAACTGTTGCGGGATGTCGGTCCTAACACCCCAAACCTTGACGGTGATGGCAGCGAATTTAAAGAGACCAAGCAGGATATCTGCTGGAAGGTGCTGCGCATGAGAGCCCACGTAAGTCCCAAGGAGATGGTGGCGTTTGGGGTCTCCAAGCAGGTGGCCCGGACCTATCTTTACAAGCTGTACAAAGCTGGGCTAATCCAGCGGACGGAAGAGCAAGGCCCGATCTCTTACTACGTGACATCCGAGTATACGTACCTGCCCAAGGCACCCATCATCCGCTGCTCTGATAACGCGGTTATCGACCCCAACCATACCCCGCCCAAGATCTGGAAAGGTGGCGTTGTGATCGAAGGGAGCCGCCCATGAAAAACCGCAACCATCAAGATCCCCTCGCCCGCGCCCAGCAGCACTGGGGGCCATCTATACCGGACTGGGTCAAGGTCTTGGCTCTGGAGGTCCGGGCCAAGGGGCAACGGGTGGTGGCCACCAAGCTGGGCATCACCACCGCACGCATAACCCAGGTGCTGGGTAAGCATAGCCCCAACGGCATGGAGGGGCGGGTGCGCAGCCAGTTGATGGGCATTAAATGCCCCCTTAACAACGGCTGGCCCATCACCGCCCAACAGTGTCAACAGCGCCAGGATCAGGGCTATGTCACCTCCAATCCAATCACCATTAAAGAGAGCATGACCTGTCAGTCATGCCAAAACAACGGGAGCAACAGCAATGGCTAAGCAAGAGGTCCTCTCCACGGGGGTCACCGTTAAACAGGGCAAGTCCACCCTGACCATCACCAAGGATCAGGCCAAACAGGTCAAGCAACTGCTGGAGGCCAAGCGCGTCGCAGATCAGGCCAAGCTGGATCTGGACGACGCCAAACAGCAGCTGGAGGCGACCTTCGGTGGACAGCTGGCGGTGGGCAAGCCCATCACCATCACCATGAAGGCTCAGGGGCGGGTGCAGCTGAAACTGGCGGAGGAGGTCAAACTGCCCAGACAGCGCAAACCCAGCGATGAGGAGCCCCAAGGCTACAACCCCCGGCTTGAGCTGATCGCCGTACTTGGCCAGGATCTCTTTCCCAAGATGGTGGAGACCAAGCAGAGCACCGACTACAAGCCCAGCAAGGATCTGCTTAAGATCGCCTTCGGTCACGACGCCCCGCCCAAAGGGGTCAAGGTCGCCGATCTGCAAAAACATCTGGTGCTGAGCCGTACCGTCAGCATCACTCCCCAACCCTGTAAGGAGGTTTAACCATGTTCAAAGCATTAACCGGACTCGTCAAGTTCGCCACCACCAATCCCATGGGCAAGGCCATCGCCAAGCGAGTCACCGCCGCGGCCATGGAGTACGCCGGTGATGAGATCCTAGAGCACATCACCCGCCGGGTACCCAACAAAAGCAAGGCCATCACCATGGTTACCAACGCGGTACTGGCCAACGAGGAGACCCGAAACAACCCGGCCCCAGCTCCTGGCGGATCGCTGGGACGTGTACAGATCGCAGCCGACATGATCGCTGGTTGCAGCATTGCTGTGCAGCACCCTGACGACCAGCGCCGCTGGCTTAAGATGCTGATCGGCGAATCCATGACCGCCCTGGAGGAGCTGGGCGACTAAACACTGCGCCAACAAGCCACCCCCTGCCAGGGGTGGGCGCAGCGGACGGCTGGAGCAACGGATCTCCTCCCTTGATCCGCCAGCTAGGACTCAAGACAGGGCGCGTCATGGACCGCGACCCACGGCCCGCCCTGTCTCTTTTTAATGATTTTACGCATAGAGACAGGCGGGATTTACCCCGCCCTAAAAACCTAACGGAGTATCGACATGGCTCGAAAAGTCTACGTCGCCTCATCCTGGCGCAACACCTTACAGCCTGGGGTGGTGGCATCCATCCGCAACGCTGGCCATGAGGTGTTTGATTTCCGCAACCCGCACGATGGCAAGCCCGGCTTTCAATGGTCGCATGCGGATCCAAATTGGCAGGCTCTGCAACCCTACCAATATCAAACACTGCTCCAGCACCCTGCCGCAGTGCAGGGGTTGCAGCGGGATCTGGAGGGCATGCGCTGGGCGGATTGCTGCGTCCTGGTCCTGCCCTGTGAACGCTCAGCCCACACAGAGCTGGGGTGGTTTATAGCCCAAAACAAGCCGGTGGCGGTACTGCTGGATGAATCCGAACCGGAGCTGATGTATGGGCTCTGTGATCGACTCTGCCACACCAGCGAACATCTGATTTCTTGGCTGGGAGAGTTCTCATGACCCCCGCCCAAGCCCAAACCCTAGAACCCGGTCAACGGGTCACCATCCGTGACCGCAACGGCAACACCCTGCGCGGCAAATATATGCATGCCAATGGCCACTATTTGATGGTCCTGCTTGATGGTCAGCCTATGGCCATCCACTACACCCCCGACATGGTGGAGCTGGATCATGACCAAGACTGACTGGGAAAGATTCGAAAAGGCCATTGATAGTCTCTTTGGCCAGGAGCACCTGCTTTGTGACGGCTATGTGGTAACGGTAGGTACCGTGCGCCACAAGAATAGCATTGTCTGGGATGTGTATGTCGATGGTGAGTTCCGTGGCGAATGGGTGCTGCAAGAAAACAAGGGTGCGGACATCCCTAGACGCTTTCTTCCTTTGCGTAAAAAAGGAGGCACGACCGAAAAAGAGAAAAAACGGCTCATCCGCATCATTGGCAAGGGCGAAGCAGACCGGCTGGGATTGCTCAAAGGCCCTTTCACCATGCGGCATGTTTACCACAACACCCCAAAGGCCCTGATCCGCCATCTACGTAAACACAACCAACAGATCCACTGGCTCTGTCAACACAACCAACCTTAAGGAGAAGCACCATGGAGAAGTATGACGCTTACGTTTTGGATCAACCCGTCAAGATGATTTTGGAAGACGGCACCCGCATCCCCGGCACGGTGGTGGGCATTCATTTTACCGAAGAGAAGGTGCGTCACGACGTACAGGTCCAGTTTGCAGGGGGCGTGCTTAGCACCCTGCACAACATCGACAGCGCCCTGGTCCACCTGGATGACGCCATCGCTTAAACCCATCCGGCCCGGCCCCTATGGGGCTGGGCCAAAGGAGGCTCTTATGAACGACTGGCACACCCTCAACAAACGCGCCCGCGCCATCGTCAAGGAGCTGGCCATGCGCGACGACCAGCGCCGCGCCCACTGCCAGGCGCTGGCCGGGCAAGGCACCTACAAGGGGCTAACGGTGGAGCAGATGCAGGCCATTGTGGAGGATCTTCAGCGCGACCTGGAGGCGCGGATCTCCACGGGCACCGGCCACAGCACCCCCCGCCGCCCCCCGGAGCCCGACCCTAAAAAGGAGCCTGGGCGGGCTGAGCGCTACCGCTTTATCAGCGGCTGTTTAAAGGAGCTGGGCAAGACCAAAGCCTACGCCGACGCCACCGCCAAGCAGCTCTTTTACCGGCAGCAAAAAAATGTGGTGGTCAGGATTGAAAGCCTCACCCTGGCCCAAACCCAAAAACTGGCGGTCGCCCTGGGCAAGCAGCGCGACCGCCAGCGCCAACAAAACCAATAACCAAATCACGGGAGCACGATCATGAGTGAGAAATCAGTAAACCCATTTGAAAACACCCCCGCAGAAACAGTCGCCGCCATGAAAGGCATACAGCTGGATGAGCTGCATATGGGCATACAGAACGAGAACGACGAGACCATCTTTGGCGTGGCCTTTTTTACCGGCCCCAATAGTCAGCGTTACCTGGACGTCCTGGATCAGCTGAAGGCAGAGATTGAAGAGACGCCTATCGATAACGTGACCATCGCTTTGAAGGAAAGCCCATGACCACCACCCCCCAAACCGAGGACACCACCAACACCCAAGGCATTGCCGGTGAGGTGCTGATCCAATACCTCGACCGCATTGAACGCCTGGAGGAGGAGAAATCCGGCATCGCTGAGGGTATCCGCGACGTCTACGCCGAGGCTAAGGGCAACGGCTTTGACGCCAAGGTGATCCGGGAGCTGGTCAAGCTGCGCAAGCTGGATCGGCACGAGCTGGATGAAAAGGAGATGCTGCTGCACCTCTACCGCCAAGCCATTGGGATGGGCTGACCATGACTACCAAACAGAGTCTATATGGATGGGTATCCATCGCCCTGTTTGTGCTGGGAATGTGGTGGGCCTCTGACCGACATCATGATAGCACCGACTATCCAGGCCAACGCAGTGGTATGGAGATCTATGTCGATGCGCTCACCGGTTGCCACTACCTAACAACAGCCCGTGGCGGTTTAACCCCACGCGTGGATCAGCAGGGCCACAACATCTGTGTGGAGGAATGACCATGGCCACCCCCCTCAAAGGTTGGGATCAGTTTTCCCCGGCTCTGTCGGCGGCGCTGGCTCTGATTGGCGTCCGGACCGTGGAGGATCTTGCGGGGCTGCCAGCGGATCAAGCGAGCCGCCTGGGTCGCAACGCCGGGTGGTTGGTGGGGTTTGCCCAGCGCTGGTTGCAGCAGAGCCAATCCTTGCGCCCCATCCATCCCGAGCCAGGGCTACGGTTGGTGGTGGAGATTGAGGCCATGCGAGAGCTGATCTGCGAGGCCAAGGAGCGCCACCCCCGCACCGCCCCCTTGGATGGTGCCCTGGCCGCCCTGGCCTGGGTGGTGGGGGATCGGGATAACATCAACGGAGTGACATCATGACCACCCAGATCCACACCCTGCTGGAGGCCCTGGACAGCTACGCCGCTGCCCTGGAGGCTGCCCGAGCTAGCCGCAGCAGCAAAGCGGCTAAACAGGCAGCAGCGGAGGTCTGGGAGAATCTCCTGGTCATCCGCCCCCAGATCAACCTTAGCCATCAGCTCATCATCCCCAGAGAGCGTGTTGACGCCATGGCCACCGCCCTGGGCGAGGCGTGGTTTGAGGAAGATGGCGAGACCGGGCATAAAATCGAAGGGGCTCAATCGGCCCTTCAGTGGCTGCTTGGCAGTCGTTCGGATATCGAAGGAATTAAGGCATGAACAATCACACCCCACTACACACCGCGCTGGATCGTGCTCACACCCTGATCCTGGCGGTTAAATGCTGGCAGTCCATCCCCAGCGCCGCCAATTCAACCGCACTCACGGAGGCCATGAATAACCTGTTTCAAGCCCTTGATGAGGCCGGTGATACAGAAGACTACATCATCCGTGAACGGGCGGAGCTGCAAGAGTTGACCATCATCCTGGATAACAAAATGGAAGGGTGTATCAGGCCTTACATGTCTGGCTGCCGTGCAACCATCGGCGGCCTGCTGGGCGATGCCAATATGGATGAGATGATCGCCATCATCGATCCACCGAGGTCCTAGCCATGAAAGAGCACCTCACCACACTGGCTCTGTTTCTGGCGTTGGCGGTCATGGGTGGGCTGTTTGGTTATGACCGGGGCAAGGCCGATGGTCTCACCGCCTGCACCGCCCAGATCCAGCGCCTAGAGGCCCAGCAGCGCCACATCTGGCAAAGCCAAATCCAAGGAGGAGGCCCCCATGCAACCCATTGAGTTAACCCCAGAGATCATGGCCGATCTGGCCGCCTGTGCCCTGCCCGACACGGTGCAGGAGATGATCCGGGTCATGGGGCTGGAGGCCGCCCTAACCCTGATCAACAAAGCCGGTGGCACCCGCTGGTCAATGCCCAAGCACCAGCCCCCGCAAAAGCTGCTGGAGCGCACCCCGGCAGAGATCCACAGGCAAATCCTGTTGCTGGCCCAGCACCATGCCGGGGAGAGGCTCGCCATCCCCCGCATGGATCGCGCCCTGCGCTGTATAAGGGATCAAGATCTGATCCGCCGCTACAGCGCCGGGGATAGCATCAATGATCTGGCCCGGCTCTATGGCATCACCTACCGCACGGTAGAGAAGGCCCTACAGAACCCCACCCCCCTGCCGGAGGATCAGCCAGGGGGTGGGGCGCAGGGGACGCTGTTTTAGGGGGGGCTGCTGCACAAGCCATAAACACCGTTAACGCATAAGGCCCGAAACGTTTGAATAGTTTGGAGAATACGATGGACAAGACAATGGACAAGACAATGGACAAGACAATGGACAAGACAATAACAGGCCAGCAGCCAACCGCAATCGAGCCAGTGGTGTTGTTTGAAGATGGCAAGCCCATGACCACTTCCCGTGATGTAGCAGAGAAGTTTGGCAAGCATCATAAAAATGTTCTGGCGACCATTGATGCACTGGAAGTCCCTGAAAAATTTAGAGAGCTTAATTTTAAGCCATGTGACTACACCATTCCAGGGCAGAATTGCTCTGCACACCATTGACGACACGCAAGCACCGGAAAACTTTAGAAAGCGCAAATTTGCGCCGCAACCTCTAGGAGATGGACATGAAAGATCACACACAAGCCCCTATTACTGTCACGTTCCAAGATGTCGAAATAAGCATTTTGTTCGTGGATAACAAGCCTTACATTCCTCTGCGCACTATCGTTGAATCACTTGGGTTGAACTGGGCAACACAAACAAGAAAGATTAACTCAAATACAAAACGTTGGAGCCCAACCGTTGTCATCTCAACAACAGTTGCCAAGGATGATAAGCGGCGGGAGGTGCTGTGCCTGCCCAAAGAAAAGGTATTCGGTTTTCTCTGTACAATCTCACCAAGCAAAATCAAGCGGCAACATCGTGCCAAGCTTATTGCATTTCAAAATGAATGTGACAGGGTCTTGTCTGAAGCGCTTTCAGGTCAGCACCGTGCGGCCCCCCAAGAAGATCTCATCATGCTTGACCGTTTACAGCAGGAACTGCTGTTGGCCCGGCCAAAGTGGGTTCAGATGAAACGCTACAGTGCCATGGGGCTGGAGACCTGTGAGATTGCCAAGCTGTTGGATATGGGCCGCTCCACGGTACGGGAACACCGTCGCCGCATGCTGGCCTGTGGCATTGAGTTTTGTAGCTCAACTACCGTTGCTATGACCAAGTAATCTGTTTCAAGGGGTTTTGGCTCTTAGTACACCCGGCTTTACCACGGTAGACAGGACATCCCCGCTAACGAGATCCAGATGACAACCGTAGCCATAGGGGGCTTGCATCACATGATTATCGCTACGTACAAAGCGACCTTTAAGCTCTCCACCGACCAACTTGAAAATCATCTGCTGGGGGTCAATCACCCTGAACTGCGAAAAGCGTTGCAGAAGAGGCTCTTTCAGCCATCGAAAATTCTGATTGGTCTGCTTGCCAATTTCGGGCAAAAGGGCCTTAACGCATTTTTGGGCAGCGGCTGTGACAATGTAGCGCTTCTTCGTCTCATCTTTTGTCAGGTATTCAAGCAAGCTTTTACGATAGAGATCGTCTTTGTGTTTGGTAACCGCCTCTTGGGTGGTCAGGCCCAGGGCCTTAGCAAGCGCTTGATCTTCAGCCCCGCTAAAGCCAGCTTTCTTTGCCTGGGCCTGTTTGGATTCATAAGCCGATTGCAAAACTTTGTCGGCTTCAGAAAGTGGAACTTTGTCAAAGTTGGCGATAAGTTTTCCATGGCAGATCGCAGTGGCCTGCTTGATCAGCCGCCCCATCTGAAACAGGTAATCCATTCCCTGGCCATGCGCGCCAACCATCCACAGGCGCATCCACCAGCGCTGCTCCAAGGAGGCAATATTGGGCAAGCCTGAACCAGCCCCCAAAAACTCCGCTGGTTGGGAGAGAGGATAGTGCTGGTTTTTGGCTTTAAGAAAAGGTTTTTTATCTGCACAGACCAGCTCAAATTGCTCCACATCAAAAGGCCATGGATTCAATTGTGAGCTGTCAATCACGGTTGCTGCATGAGCAGACCAGCCAAGCAGCAAAAGCAGCGGAAGAAGCAATACAGATTTGAGTTTACGCATTTGAATAACTCCAATTGATCAAATAAGTAGGAAAAATAGTTTTAATTGTTCGAAACAGAAAATCAACATCCATTTAATCATTCGATCAGATATGGAAGCGCATCCTTAAAAGATGCAAGGTTATATAGGAGGGATTGGCAAACAGCGTTGACAAGCGGGGCATCATCGGTCTAGCGTAGAGGGGTGGGCGGCAAAATCCGTTCACCGGCTCCTCCAAGGCCGAACAGTATTCTCGTGATGCCCCGCCGCATCGCAAAAACCCATGATTTTTTGATGCGGTTTTTGCGTTCGTATGGTCGGGCACATGGCTTGGGCTATGCCCAGCCGCTTTCACGAGAGGCGGTTCTTGGAGGATGCTGTGTGTCCGACCACCTGAACTTCTCCAAGGGTAAAGGTGGTCGATGAATCATCTTTCTCGTGGAGAACATCATGCAAGACCTCATCACAGTTCCATTTCTGAATCACGACCTCTATATCATCGACCACCAGGGTGAACCTTGTGTACCACTGCGACCTATCGTGGAAGGCATGGGGTTGGCATGGGCTGGACAATACGACAAGCTAAAGCATAACGCAGGTCGTTGGCGCGTTATGCTGAGCATAACGCAGCTACCCGGAGACACGCAAAAACGGGAGGTTACCTGTATCCCTCTGCGCAAGCTCCCTGCCTACCTCTGGTCCATCAATCCCAAGAATGTAAAGAAAGAGCTGCGCAGCCGTCTGGTGGAGTATCAAAACCGGGTGGATGATCTGCTCTGGACGGCCTGGAACGGCACCCACACCACCACGGTGACCCCGCCGATCCACGCGGCTACCCTGGCGGCCTGCCAATCCGCCCTGCTGAAATCCAACCCTGTCTGGAGTCGCATCAAGGCCTATGTGGCCAAGGGTCTGAACAATGCCGAGATGGGTGCCATACTCAAGCTGGCCCCCAGCACCATCCGCAAGCACCGCCGCGAGATGGAGCGCTGCGGCCTGATCGAGCCTCCAGCAGATCTACTAATCTGGCAACAACGCAGCGCCCTAACCAATCTACGCCCAGGAGCAGGAGGCACCCCATGAACACCCCAGCCAATGACGATACTCGGGAAGAGCCTTCTGTGCACAGCTTTGTCAAAGGTAAACTAGCTGCCCTGCTGACGGAGTCCTTACAACCCAACGGCCAGACCCGGCAGGATCTGGGTTTAGTTTGTGGTATTGCCATCGGTACCGCACCAACCAACCCAGACGTACAAAGGGCGGTGCAACGTTTAATCGCCCCGCCCCAGACCTAACCCATTAAACACCCAAGGGGCCGTCAGGCCCCTTGGATTTGTTCTGTTACCCTTCTTCCTTGAAGACTTGAATCAGTTCAGGCTGATCACTAAAAATCTTAAAATGATAAAATTTTGAGGCGGGGTCGGCCTTGGGTACCAGTGTCGACAAATGTGGAAAGGCCTGGACGATAATCTCTTTCCCGTTTTCAGGATGATCAAGAAGAAATGGCAAGCCTTCAGATTCATTAATAGCTTTAAGAAGCATTTCCTCACTTTTGTCTAACGGAACCTCTACCCTAAGAACTCTTGTACCGGTATTTTTTGGCCTTCTTTTCCCTGGTCCAGTTTCGGTCACAAAGACCATAGCTTCATCATGGATAATGGTCTCGTGGGCTTGTGAAAGAAAAGCTTTCATTTGATTGCTAGGACTATAGGTTTTCATTGTAATCTTCTCGCTTATTCTAATGCCAGCATGCACAATTGCATGCTTACCCTTACATATGGGTTTAAAAAAAGAAATATCAACCCCCTCACAACCGAAGCCCTTCCTCTTATTTGTCTTGATCTCCCCACCTATCATAAGGCATGACACGCGACCAATCCTAACAGCTGGGAGGGGTAGTCATGTAATCGATTCGTTGCCATAGGTGGGGCTTCTGCCCCCACCGCCATCCCTGGAGGGGACCATGCCCGAGTATAACAAAGCTTTTCAAAAAGCCGTGAATCTAATCCTGGCCCATGAGGGCGGCTATGTAAACGATCCCGACGATCCCGGTGGTGAGACCAAGTTTGGCATCTCCAAACGCGCCTACCCCAACGTCGATATCGCCGCCCTGACCCGTGAGGATGCGGTGGCCCTCTACCACCGCGACTACTGGCAGCCCATCCATGGGGATGATCTGCCGCCCCTGCTGGCCATGGCGGTCTTTGATGCTGCGGTGAATCAGGGGGTGAGCCGCGCCGCCAAGCTGCTACAAAAATCCCTGCGCGTAACCGCCGATGGCAAAATCGGCCCCCAGACCCTGGCCGCCACCAAAAACCACCCCCCTTTGGACCTATTGGCCGACTACATGAGCCGCCGGGCCAAGCACTACCACAAGCTGGCCTGTAAAAACCCCAGCCAAGCCAAGTATATCCGTGGCTGGCTCAAGCGCCTGTTTATCACCCAGGGCCACATCCTCACCCAGGATGTATAAGGAGCCGGTTCCATGGAATGGATTGCAGAGTATATCGGCCTGATCCTAACCATCGTGGGCAGCGTCCTGTCGGTTTTACTGGGCTGGATCATCTGGTCTCTGAAGACCGGCTTTGTCAGCAAGCCCGCCTATAACGCGGCGCTCAGGGAGCAGCGGGAGGACCGTGACGAAGCCCTTAAAGAGCTGCGGGAGGGGTTTGATACGGCTCTTAAAGAGCACGCCGACAAGGTGGATGAAGACTTTGAAAAGCAGGGGGTACGCCTGGGTAAGGTTGAACAGGCTGTGGCGGCGGTACCCACTCGGGCAGATCTGGATAAGCTGCATGATGAGATGAAGGATCAAGGCAAAAGCATCGCCGCCGTTATCAAAGGGCAGGAGCAGCAGTCGGAACTCATCACCCAGCTGCTGAAGGTACATATCCACAACACCCAAGCCGGAGCCTGCCCCAATGGATCTTAACACCATCGAAGCCGCTGAACGCCACCTGTTTATCCTGCGAGCATTGGCCGACCAGAACGACTACCGCGCCAGCGAAACCGTCTTGCAACAGGGGCTGGCCATGATCGGCCAGGACCTGCCCCAGGATGAGTTGCGGGAGTCTTTTGTCTGGCTTGCGCAACAGGGGTTGGTGGCCCATGCGGACCTGGCCGGTCTGTGGGTGCTCACCGCCACCCAGATGGGGGTGGATACCGCCGCCGGTCGCAAACGTGTGGAGGGTGTGGCCCGCCCCAAACCGGGGATTTAACCATGGCCCCAAAATCCAAAGTAGAGCGCCTGCCCCAAGCCCTGCGGGATCGCATCAACCAGATGATCCAGGAGGGTGGCCACACCACCCAAGAGATCCTGGATTATCTGGGCAGGATGCCGGAATCCGCCCAGGCCGATCTGCCCAGCCCCAGCGGCATGGCCCGTTATCGACAAAGCGCCGAGCGAGCCTTGGCCCGCATGCAGCGCGTCAGTCATGCGGCAAACGAGATTATGAAAAAAGCCGCCAAGGATCCCAAAGGGGACACCGCCGCCCTGGTTAACTCCAGCGTGCAGAATCTTTTACTCATGCAGGCCAACAGCCTGGGGGATTTTGTTGATCAGCAGGTGGAGAAAGCCGAGGATGGCAAGGTCGCCCACAATCCAGATGTCACCAAGGAGGCGCTGCAACTGGCCAAAGCCTCCAAGGATGTCGCCAGCAGCCAAAAGCTAACCGCAGATCGGGTTCTAAAGATCGAACAGGCCGCCGAAGAGCGGGCCAAACGCGAAGCCGCCGAGGCGGTGGAGGATGCTGCCGTCGCCGAAGGTCTGAGCACCCAGACCGTGGATGCCATCAAACGCAAAATCCTGGGTATGGGCTAATGTTCCCGGATGCTTTACCCATGCAGGCCAACGCCCCGGATGTGCTGCTCTATTACCAGCAGCACGTCAACAAGGTGGTGTTGAAATCCACCGTCGTCATCGTTGAAAAATCCCGACGTATTGGTATCACTTGGGGTATCGCCGCCCTGGCCACCCTGACCGCTGCTGCGGCTAAGGTAGCCAATGGTCAAAACGTCTACTACATCGGCTATGAAAAGGAGATGACGCGGGAGTTTATCGACACCTGCGCCATGTGGGCCAAGGCCTGGGACCATGCCGTCTCGGAGATCCAGGAAGAGGAGGTGTTGGATAAGGATACCAACGGCAATGCCCAGAAGATCCAGGCCTTTCGCATCACCTTTGCCAGCGGTTTTTCCATCCTTGCATTAAGCTCCAGCCCCCGAAATCTACGGGGTCGTCAGGGTCTGGTGATCATTGACGAAGCGGCCTTCCATGATGACTTGGCCGAACTGATGAAAGCCGCCCTGGCCCTGCTTATGTGGGGTGGTCGGGTGGTAGTGGTCTCCACCCATAATGGTGAAAACAACCCTTTCAATGGGTTGGTCAATGACTGCCGGTCGGGCCGCAAGCCCTACGCACTCATCCGCATCACCCTGGAGGATGCAGTTGAACAGGGGCTCTACAAGCGGATCTGTCTGGTTAAGGGGATTGAGTGGACCCAGGAAGGTGAAAACCGCTGGGTTGAAAATCTCTATGATGAGTATGGCGATGATGCGAATGAAGAGCTAAAGGTCATCCCCAAGTCTGGCAGCGGGCGCTGGCTTAACCGCATGCTGGTAGAGGGCAACGCCAAAATCCGCCCCATCAAACGCTGGCAACCCCCAGAGGGCATGGCCGACTGGGATGAAGGCCGGGCAGCACGGGAAACCAAGGATTGGATTGAATCCTACCTGACCCCCACCCTGCGTGTGCTCAATCGCGAGCACCGTCATGCCGTAGGGGTGGACGTTGGTCGGGTCTCAGACCTTACCATCATCTGGGTGGAGGAGCGCACCAGGGTACTGAAAACCGATGCCCGTATGGTCATCGAACTCTCCAAGGCACCCTTTAGTGTGCAACGCCAGATCATTAAACATATCGCCAACCATCTGCCCCAGTTTAGCGGTCTTGGTATTGATGGTCGCGGGCTCGGCATGCAGATAGCGGAGGAGCTAACCACCGCCTATGGGCAGACCCTGGTACACACGGTGCAGGCCACACGGGAGTGGTACCGCAACCATATGCCTCCGGTAAAGGCAGATCTGGAAGACCGCACCACCGTACTGCCCAGGGACGTTTCTATTATAGATGACTTCCTCAGTATCGTGCTGGTGGACAACATCCCCACCATCCCCAAAACCAAGACCAAAGATGCCAACAGCGGCGGCACCCGTCACGGTGATGCGGTGGTATCCAAGGCCCTGTGCCGCTACGCCTGGGCTCAAGAACTCCCCACCACCGATATGGGTCAGGCCAAGCCAGTCAACACCGCCCAGGGCTGGGGGGATGATAAGGCGTGGGACGATGATGAAGAGAGAGATTGGGTAACCCTATGAGCAACATCACCGGCACCCTGCATGGCTACAAACCACCCAAGCTGGACAGCCCCCAAACCGCCCGTGTGGCACCGGAGGTCAGTAGCTGGGAGGAGACCATCCCCAGCAACCTAACCCCCCACCATCTGGCCAGCCTGCTTAAGGCTGCCGAGGGTGGCGATCTGGTGGCCCAGGCCAATCTTTGGGACGCCATGGAGGATCGTTGGCCACACCTGCAATCTGAGATAGAAAAACGAGAGGGCATGATTAGTTCGGCGGAGTGGGTGCTTGTACCCCCTGCCGATGCCAGCGATGCCGAACGGCAGGCCGCCACCACCACCGAGGCGCAGATCCGCGCCCTGGATGATCAGGAGGATCTGCCCCTGGGTATGATGTCCGCCGTGGGTCGTGGCTTTGCCCCCATGGAGATCGTCTGGGGATTGGATGCCAAGGGCTACCACCGCCCCACCCGCATTACCCGCCGTGCCCAGCAGCTGTTTCAAGTCCACGCACACGGGGTAGAGCAGTCCCTCAGGCTGCGCCATAAAGATAAGAGCGAAGGGGTAGCGCTGCGCCAACTTAACTGGATCATCCACCGCCACAGCAGCAAACCCAGGGGTTTGACGCGGGGTGGCCTCTACCGCCCCTTGGCCCTCTTTTTTGTGCTGGCCCATATGACCCTGCGGGATCTCTCCGAATTCCTGGAGATCTACGGCATCCCGGTCAAGCTGGGAGTCCATCCTGGCAACGCCAGCAAAGAGCAGGTGGCGGCACTGCTGCGGGCCATCCGTGCCATTGGCCGTATGGCGGCGGGCACCATCCCCAGCACTATGGATGTCAGGTTTGAGGAGGCCGCCAAGGGTAGCGCCGACCCCTTCACCGCCATGTGGGAGCTGTGCAACAAGGAGGCCTCCAAGCTGATCCTGGGCGGCACCCTGACCAGTCAGGCCGATGGTAAATCCAGCACCAACGCCTTGGGGCAGGTACACAACGAGGTGCGTCATGATCTGGCCCTGCGGGATGGCCGTCAGATCGGCAGCACCCTCACCGCCCAGCTGGTGCGCCCCATGGTGGCCCTTAACTTTGGCATCGCCCCAGAGCGTGCCCCCAGGTGGGTCTGGAAGTGGCCCAAAAAGATCGATGTGGGCAAGGTGGCCACCGGTCTGACTCAGGCGTCCAAGCTGGCACCGGTACCTCTGGCGCACTTCTACGGGGCAACGGGCATCCCAGAACCCAAGGATGGCGAACCGGTGATCTATCTACCACCCCAGACAGGGGGCCAGCAGACAAACAGCAAACAAACAGAGAAACAAACACAAACAACCCTGGCCGCTGAACAGGGTTGCGACTGCTGCACCACCACCGCCCTAACCGCTGGCGATCCTGCCCCAGAGGAGGATTGGGAGGCAGATCTGGAGACCGCCCTGGAGGGGGACTGGCAGGCGGTCAACCGCGAGCTGGTGGGCACTCCCCTGGCCGCTATGGAGGGAGCAGGATCCTTTGAGCAGGCCACCGCCGCCCTGGATGCCTTGATGCAGAGCATGCCAGCAGATCAGCAGACCCAGTGGCTGGCCACCGCCACCCTGACCGCCCGTGGCCTGGGTGAGGATGACGAAGATCACGGCGACGAAGATGCCCAAGACTAAAAAGAACACCACCCCCAAACCGGGCTATCAATTCCCCGGCCCGCCGCCCAGCGAGGCCATAGATTACCTCTCCGGCAAAGGCATCACCCCCAGCTGGCACTGGACCGACACCTGGCGGGAGGAGCACGCCGCCATGTTTACCGTCGCCAAGGCCACCAACATTACCGTGTTGCAGACCATCCGCCGCGATCTGGAGAAGGCCCTGGCCGACGGGGTGCCCTTTGAAAAATGGCAGCGCCAACTACGACCCAAGCTACAAAAAGCGGGCTGGTGGGGCTTTGAAAAGCAGACCGATCCCAAAACCGGCGAGACCAAACAGGTGGAGCTGGGCAGCCCACGCCGTCTAAAAACCATCTACCACAGCAACATGCGCACCGCCCGTGCGGCGGGGCGTTGGCAGCAGGTGCAGCGCAACAAGGCCACCCGTCCTTACCTGATGTATCAGCTGGGACCTTCGCAAACGCACCGGGACGAACATCAGGGCTGGGAGGGGCTGGTGCTGCATGTGGATGATCCCTGGTGGGGTGCCCACTATCCCCCCAACGGCTGGGGCTGTAAGTGCTGGGTACGTAGCATCAGCAAGGCCAGAGCCAAACGTGACGGCATCACCCCCGCCACCGCCCCAGAGATTGAGACCCGTGAATGGACCAACCGCCGCACCGGTGAGGTGATCGAGGTCCCCAAAGGCATCAGCCCAGGGTGGGATAGCAATCCTGGAGCTGTAGAGCGTCGGGGTTATGCCGCCCGTATCCTGGCCGACAAGATGGTGGAGATGCCTGCGGATCAGGCCCAGCCCTGGTTGCAGGCCAACTGGGATCACACGGGTGAAGATCTGACTAAAGAGTATCAGGCATGGTCAGATCGGGTCATTCAGGCGGGTCGTCGTCAGGGCCAGCGCCGGGTGGTGGGGGTGTTGTCGCCAGTGGCCATGCAGGCCATGGCCAAGACAGGCATTGATCCCGCCAGCGCCGCGATTATCCAGCGGGATGAAGATCTCTTGCACATGGTGCGGGATGCCAAGAAAAAGAGCGGCAAGGCGGTATCACCGGAGTTGTTGGCCAAACTGCCGGAGATGCTGGCCAACCCCCGCGCAGTGGTACGAGAGCGTAGCGCCAGCCCCGATGCCCTTCTTTATATATACGACGTGCCCGGCGATAAGGATGCCAAGCTGGTGGTGCTCATTAACTACCGGGCCAAAACCCGCCAGGGTGGCAAGATGGTCAGGCAGACCGTCAACGTGGTGCGTACTGCCACCATGATGGACACAGAGATTCTGCGAGACAAAAACCAGTACCAGTTAATTGAGGGTGGTATTTAACAGGAGGTGATCATGGTAGCCGGTCGGCTTACGGTTGGTGTGGCGTGTGGATATGAAGATTGCCGCGAACAGCGTAAATGCAGAGAGATCTATACGGAGGAGATGCTCCGCCCTGATGGTAGCTGTCCTCATTACAAGTCTGCGGATCTGTCAAAGAGGAAAGGTAAAGGAGAGAAGGCAGCGCGCTGACAAGAAGAGACGATGGTCGGGCTGGTGGGGCGTCACATCCCACATCGCGGTCCTCACCTTCTAAGGAGGGGGTACCATTGCCGACGGCCCGACGTCTTCCCGTCGCTCAGCCCGACCTAATCTCTTAATGATGATACTAACAAACACCCCGCCATCTGACCAGCAAAAGACCCAACCGGGATTTGGCCCTTTTAAAGCCGTTTCACCCCCTTACCATGCTACCCCATTGGTTCGTTCCCAAAACGCGCCATTAAACGGGCATTAAACACCTTCCTGGCCCGATCCTGCTTTCACCTCCCCTCTGTATCTGCACGCCGTCACGATTTTGCACGCTGCCCACCCCGAAAACACGACCGAAGCCCTTCAACTTATTTCCCTGGATCTGGAGCGGTAACCTGATCACGTCGTCGGGAGGACTCCCGACACAGTGTCTAGGTTGTATCTCTCTCACCCGGCTCCCATGGGTATCCATGGGGGTTGGGGTTTTTTTGGGGTGTGGAATTTATGTCTGGTATGACCGTTCACCATGCGCTGCTCAGCCGTATTGAGGACAGCACAGATGATAAATGGATCCACATCCTCCCTGCGGGCCGGTTTCGCGCCAGCCATGGCGACCCCCGCCCCAAGAAGCCTAAAGAGGGGTGGCTGCTGGAGGCGGAACACGCCGCCGAGCTGATCGCTCAGTTTGAGGCCCTTAATCGTGACCTGGTTATCGATTACGAGCACCAGACCTATAAGGGCAGTGCGGCCCCCGCAGCGGGCTGGATCACCAAACTCGAATGGCGGGAAGGCAGCGGCTTGTGGGGGCAGGTTAAGTGGACCGAACGGGCGCGTGCCCTGATCAAGGCCGATGAGTACCGCTACCTAAGCCCCGTGTTTATTGCCCATGAAACAACCGGCGTTGTGGAGAGGTTGTTCAATGCCGGGCTTACCAATAATCCGGCCCTGGATCGCCTGGAGCCAGTAGCCGCAGAACAACAAACCGAAGAGGTTGAATCTATGGATAAGTTACTGGCGTCGCTGGGGCTGAAGCCCGGCACGACGGAAGAAGAGGCCCTAGCCCATGTGGGTCAGGCCAAACTGGCCGCCTGTGCGGCGCTGGGTCTGAATGCCGAAACGGCCACCCTCACCGATGCCACGGCCAAGATGGTGGCACTCTCCACCCAAGCGACCAACCCCGACCCCACCAAATATGTGGCCCTGTCGGTAATGCAGTCGGCCCAGCAAGAACTGCAAGGCCAAGTCGCCGCCCTGACCCAGGAGCTAGGGGATCTTAAAACGGCAGACAGCAAAGCCAAGGTTGTCCAGCTGGTGGCCGAGGGCCAGAAGGCGGGCAAGCTGACCAAGGCCCAGGAGACCTGGGCCTTAGAGCTGGGGGGCAGCAATCTGACGGCGCTGGAATCCTATCTAAAGACCACCCCCGCCAACCCCGCCCTGGGCGGCCAGCAACAGACCGGCAGCGACGGCGTGCCCAGCGATGCCGATAGCAGCAGCGTTGCACTGACAGCCGTGCACAAGGATGCCGCCAAACAGCTGGGGCTCTCTGAAGAGGCCTATGCAAAAAACCTTAACGTCAAAGGTGACCAGTAATGGCTTTGTTTACAGATCGCACCACCCCCGAGCATGGGGGGCAGAGTTTTGGGTATCCCGTGGCAGCAGGTGCCGTGATCTACCAGGGGGCCTTGGTGGCGCTTAACGCCTCTGGGTTTGTGGTACCCGGCAGCACCGCCACTGGGTTGCAGGCCATTGGCAAAGCCTTGGCACGGGTGGACAACAGTACCGGGGCCGATGGTGATCTGCTGATCACCTTTAAACGTGGCGTCTACAGCTGGGACAACCACGGCACCGACACCATTACCCGCGCCCATGTGGGGGGCAGCGCCTACATCGTGGATGACCACACCGTGGCGGCCACCGATGGCACCGGTACCCGATCCGTGGCGGGCACCATTATGGATATTACCGACAACGGCGTCTTTGTAGAGACCCGCTAACGCATTAGGACTGGAGCCGTGCAATGCTTGTGAATGGACAGACGATTGAGGCGCTAGAGGTCGGGTTTAAAACCCACTACATCAACGGTGGTAAAACCCATAAATCGTGGTGGCAAAAGGTCGCCATGGAGGTGCCATCCACCGGAGCCAAGGAGACCTACGGCTGGCTGAAGCTGATCCCAGGTTTTCGGGAGTGGATTGGCGATAAGGTTATCCACGCCCTCTCCGCCCACGACTTTGACATCATCAACAAAGCGTTTGAAATGACCGTTGGTGTCCAGCGCACCGATATTGAGGATGACAAGCTTGGCAAATACAAGATCATCTTTGAGGAGCTGGGCCGTGCCGCCGAGGCCCACCCGGATGAGCTGATGGCTGAATTGGTCAGCATGCTCTGGTCCACCCTCTGTTATGACGGTCAGCCCATGATTGATACCGACCATCCGGTGGTGGATGCCATGGATCCTGACACCGGCGATAAAGTGCAGACCTGGAGCAACAATCAGGGCGGTAGTGGTAAGCCCTGGCTGCTGCTGGATACCAGCCGCGCCATCAAGCCGCTGATTCGTCAGCCCCGCAAAGCGTACAACATGGTGCGCATGACCGATGAGGGCGGCAAAACCAACGAAAACACCTTTATGCGCGGCGAGTATCTCTATGGCTCCGAAGGGCGCGGCAATGTAGGGGTTGGGGTTTGGCAGATGATCTACGGCTCCAAACAGACGCTGAATGCGGCCAACTATGAGGATGCCAAGCGCCGCATGAAGTTAACCCCCCGTGATGGTGGCAAGACGCTCAAGATCAAACCGACCCTGCTGGTCACCGGCCCCTCCAATGAGGCCGCTGCCAAGGCACTCTTTAAAACCGACAAGCTTACGGGCGGTGCCAGCAATCCCAACTTTAATGACGTTGAGATGCTCATCGTCGATGAGATGGGCTAAGGGGGTGGTTATGTCTCATCAGCAGATCCGCATTAGCTGTACCGTGGCCAAGGGCTTTTGGCGGGGTGGCCACCACCACCCCAACGGCACCCAAACCTATCCTGCAACGCGCTTTACCAAGGGGCAGCTGGCGGCCATCCAGGCGGAACCCCGCCTGATGGTGCAGATCCTGGAGGACAAAGAACCCGACCTCCTAGGCGAAGCGGTCCAGGATCTTACTCAGGTCACCCAGGCCGCCGCCGTTGTGGAGCAGGTGACGGCAGAGCTGGAGGCCATGGTGGCCGCCATCAGCGAACTGGAGGAGGCCGAATACAACAAGGATGGCACCCCCAGCATCAAGGCGTTGGAGCGGGCCATTGGCAAGGATATCACCGCCGAACAGCGGGATGCCGCCTGGGATCTCTACCAACAGCGCCAGCAGGGCACCACCGGGGACGCTGAATAATGGCCACCCACACCTACTGCACGATGGATGATCTAACAGCGACCTACGACGTAACCCTGGTTAAGCAGTTGGTGGGCGTCGATGACCTGGGCGAGTTGAACGAAGCCCGCATCATGTCGGTGGCCCGTCAGGTTACCGCCATGATGGACCGTCGTCTGTCGGCGGTCATGATCACCCCCATCACCGATCCCGACGACGATCTGGTGGCCATCGCCGTGGATCTGACCCTCTACCGGCTGGGTAGTAACGGTGCGGTGATCCCAGACTGGCTGAAGGAGCGTCATGATCTGGCCCAGGAGGCATTAAAGATCATGGCCACGCCGGTGGATCTGGATGGGGATGGTGAGGTTGATGCGGTGGGCGATACCGTTGCCCCCACCATGGCCACCACCAACCCAAGCCCCCGGTGGTAGAACATGAGTGTCGGCCTGCAATTTGATCTGCGTGAAATTGAGACCGCCGCCCGTGCGGTTGGGCGCATGGGTGGTCTACAGGTCAATGAATTGCTGGACAACATCGGCATGGAGATCACCGCCCTCACCGTAGAGCACATCACCCAGACCAAGGCCGATAGCCACGGTAACCCCTGGCCCAAGTGGTCAGAGATCTATGCAGCCTTGCCGCCCAAGAAACGGGGTAAGAAGCTGCTGGAGAAAGAGGGCAGCCTGCAGGACTCCATCACCCACCGGGTGGATGGGGATGAGTCGGTGCAGGTGGGCAGTAATCTGGCTTACGCGGCCATCCACCAGTTTGGTGGCGCGGAAGTGGGCAAGCCGGGCCTGCCCGCCAGACCTTATCTCTATATAGCCAGCAGCGAGCGTTCCCTGCTGGAGGATCTGGTTATGGAACACCTTGAGAGGTTGGCACCATGAGTCTACTGGCGCTACGTAACGCATGGATCACTCAGTTGGCCACCATCGATGGGCTGGCCAAGGTTGATGATCAGGTAGCCTGCAAGGCCATCAGCGGATTACTCACCCCGGAGCTGATCCAATCCATGTTGGTACAGACCCCCGGCATCTTTGTGCGGGCGGTGCAGGTGACGGGTACCCGTCATGAGTATAGCGCCGAGATGATGGCCTTTGTGGTGGGTCGCTGGACACAGCAAGACTTGGCGGGCTCCGCCACCCTGGCCATTGCCCAGGCTGCCCATCGCATGGTGGCCGGGGTGGTGCCAGATCCGGCCATTCAGACGCCGGATGCGCTGACGCTTTCAGAAGTACCGGATAAGGATCTGCTACCCCAGGGCACGATGTTATGGCTGCTGCACTGGCGTCAGCGACTGGAGATTGTCGATCCCGACGCCCAGGAGCTGGGATTAATCAGCAGCATTACCACCCACATTGATGGCCCCACCCACGCCAGTGCTGAAGATCATCAGGCCTGGTCTCAGGGCGAGCCCGGCAGTGAGTCTGCCGATGTGGTGGATAAAACATCCTTTAACGAGGCGTAATAATGCCACGTCTTGATCTACTTATTTACCACGGCATTGCTGTCGTTGTCATCTGGTTGGTGGTGCTGGTTGCAAGCATGCCGACATACTTCCGCCAGCGCAATCTGCTGCGCCGTCAACAGGAGCGAAACCGTGAACAGATCCGCCACCCCTTGCGCCACCGCGCACATCAAACCAGCCCGCCCCAATCTGTTGGTGGCGCTACCCGACGGGCCGGGCCACCTGCCCGCCGACGGGTTAACCGTGAAGAGTCCTCTGACGACCTACTGGCGCAAGCGCATCAAGGATGGGGATGTGATCACAACGTCTCCAGCAGCCCTGCCAGCTCCGACAGCGGCGGAGGATCCAGCATCACCAGTTCAGGCAGCGGAAGCGGCTACAGCGGTGGAAGCTCCAGCAGCTCCGGCTCCTCCTCGCCGTCGAGCTGCGACTAAACCCAAACCCAAGGAGTCTTAATTCATGAGCGGTTTAGATCTTGTCACCCTTAATAGTCTGCCCGGCAGCACCCGTGTGCCCGGTCTCTATGTTGAGGTTACATCCCGTGGTTATCAGGGCAGTGCCCAGCTGGAGCGACGGGTATTGCTCTGTGGCCACCGCCTGACCACCGGCACCCAGGCCGCTGAAACCCCGGTCATGGTAACCCGTGCTGAGCAGGCCAAAGCCTATTTTGGCATTGGCTCTCAGCTGGCCAACATGGTGGCGGCAACTCTGGCGGCACAACCGGGGTGTGAGGTCTGGGCCATTGCCCTGGATGATGCCGTGGGCAGCGCCGCTGCTACGGGCACCATCACCCTGACCGGCAGCGCCACCAGCAACGGCACCCTGCATCTCTATGTTGATGGTTTGCCCCTGCGGGTTGGGGTGCGCACGGGGGATGATACCACCACCATGGCCAGCGCCATTGTGGCGGCTTGCGCAGCTCAGCCCGATTTGGGCATCACCGCCACCAGTGCCCTGGGAGTGGTAACCCTGGAAGCCAAATGGGCGGGCAGCACCGGTAATGATATCCCCATCATGCACAACCACCACATGGGTCAAGACGAAACCGCCCCGGCGGGTGTGACAGTGGCCATTACTGATATGAGCGGCGGTGCCACCGATCCCGATACGGGGGATGTTGTGGCATCCATGGGCAATCAGCTCTACAGCACCTGGATTAGTGGCTGGTCAGACAGCGCCAACTGGGCGCAGGTAGAGGCAGAGCTAGCCGACCGTTGGGGTGCCGTTAAACGTAATGAGGGGGTGGGCTTTGCGGGCCTCGCCGACACCCACGCCGGTCTGGTTACCGCTGGGTCGGGGCGTAACAACCCCTATACCAGCCTGATTGGGGCCAAAGGCTCCCCAACCCCGCCCTGGATCTGGGCCGCTGTGACCGGCGCTACCCTGGAGGGGTGGAGCGCCAACGACCCAGGCCGCCCCGTAGAGGGGCTGGATCTACCCGGTGTGGTAGCCCCCAAGCTAACCGACCGCTGGCAGTTTGAGGAGGCCAATATCCTGCTGCACAACGGCATCAGCACCTATCGGGTAGCGCGGGATGGCACGGTGGTGCTGGAGCGGGTGATCACCACCTACAGCGAGACCAGCCAGGGGGTGCCCGATGATTCCTGGTTGGACATCAATCGCCCCTATCAGCTGATGGTGATCCTGGCGGAGGTACGTAACTGGTGGACCAAGTTCCAGGGTTACAAGATTGCCGATGACGGCCAATCCATGAGCGGTCCCAACATCACCACGCCGCTGGCCATTCGGGCCGATCTGCTGGCGCTTTGTAGTCGTATGGAGGCCGCCGGTCTGGTCACAGATCTGGAGGGTTGGCGGGATGAGGTGTTGGTGGCGCGGTCGGTCAGCGATCCCACGGCGGTGCATGTCGTGTTGCCACCCAAGATGGTCTCGCCGCTGTACCAGATGCATATGTCTATTGAGTTCTTTATCTAAGGGGGCGGTGAGATGGCCAACAAGAAACAAGTGTGGAAGATGGTGGAGGTCTATCTGGACGGCACCTACTTTGGCGAGTTCGACGACGTCAAAGTCACCCTGGGTGGTCCCAAGGCCAACATCATGGAGGGCACCAACGGCAACTATAATGTTAGCAAGAGCCCCGGCAAGTTGGAGTTTTCAGTGCCGGTGGACGGCAATCTGGACGTGGAAGATCTGCGCGATGTCCGTGAGATCAGCGCGGTTGCCCACAGCGACAATGGTCACAAGTACACCAATGCCTCCCTGGTGCGCACCTCAGATCTGGAGTTGTCGGAGAAGATGACCCTCACCTTTGAGGGCGCAGCCTGGGAAAAGGCCGCTTAACCGTTTAACAGCCCCTCTCAAACAGCACCCCATTAAACACCCTGAAGGATATGACGCATGTCGAAGAAAGATGCACAGCCCGAGGATGAGCTTGCCGCCCTGGAAGAGAAGGCCGAGCTGGTTGATGAAGAGTCGGTGGTAGAGCTGGAAGAGGAAGATCTCTCCGACGACGGCACCGAGGTGCTGGAGCTGAGTGATGACGACCTTGCCGACACCGATTCCAAAGAGGAACAGCGGCAGGAGCTGGCCGCCCAGGTTGACGATCTGTGGGAGGAGCTGAAGCAGGAGATCTCCCCAGCAGATCTGCTGGCCGCGCTGCAAGGTATGGATCAGGATCGTCCCGAGAACATGGTCTGGCCCTGGACCTATCCGCTGAGCAAGCCGGTGGTGATTGATACCGGCAAGGGTAAACGCAAGGTTAGCAAGATCACCTTTGTAGAACCAACCGGTGCCCACATGCTGGCCCTGGACAAGGCACCGGGCAAGCAGATCGGTGGCACTTTTGCCATGATGGCGGCCATGTCCAAGCTTCCGGTATCCCTGTTCCGAAAGCTATCTGCTAAGGATGTGGTGGCCATCAGCCGAAAGCTGGCCCCTTTTACTGGTGGGGGCTAGAGGCCCCCATACAGCCTCCGGACGACCTGGATCAGGCCATGGGGTGGCTGGCGTACCATTTTCATTGGGACCCTCATGTGGTTGAGGGACTAACCCTCCGGCAGTTGCGGCGCTGGATCGAACGGCTGGAAGAGATCGGGGAGGAGCTTAAAGATGCGCAGCATGGCGGCGGGCATTAAAATCTTTGTGCGGGATATGGCGTCGGGTCCCATTGCCAAGATCCGTAAAGGCTTCGTCTCTATGGCGGGCGAATCCAGGCGTGCCGTGCTGGGTGATGTGGGCAATCTGGCCCTGGCGGGTCAGGCTGCTGCGGATCTGGGGCGTTCCATGCGTCAGGCTATCTCAGCGCCTGTTATGGCCTCAGCCCGGTTTGATGATGCGCTTGCCACGGTCAGATCTGTTATGCGTGGCACTAAAGAGGAGACGCTGCTGCTTCGATCAGCCGCCGAGTCTTTAGGGGAGAGCACACGCTTCAGCGCCATTGAAGCTGCACAGGGCATGCAATACTTCGCCATGGCTGGTTTTAAGGCCAATGAGACCATTGAGGCAATGCCCCATGCGCTTAATCTGGCCTCTGCATCTGGTGTTGGGTTGGGGCGGACCGCCGATATTCTTTCTGATATTGCCGACGGCTTTGGTATGGGTAAGGATAGCGCCAGCATGCAGCGGGTGGCCAATGGTCTTACCGCTGGATTTACCCGGTCCAACACCACTCTGGAAGGCTTGGGGCAGACATTCAAATATATCTCTTCCCAGGCCGGAACGCTGAACATACCCTTTGAAGAGCTGGTCGCCATGACCGGTATGCTTGGCAGTGCAGGTGTTAAGGGGGAACAGGCTGGCACCGCCCTTCGTGGCATTATGGGTCGTCTGGCTGCCCCGACCAAGGAAGCCTCTGGAGCACTAAAAAGTCTAGGCATCAAGGTGGCCGATGCCCATGGCAATATGCGCCCCATGGTCTCCATCATCGGTGACTTGCAGGCTACCATGTCTAAGTTTGGCACCGCCCAGCAGATGAATTTATCAAAGCTGCTGTTTGGTGATGAGGCCAGCAGCGCCGCCCTTCGCTTACTGAGTCTTGGCCCAGAAAAAATACGCGCATTTGATGCAGAGATCCGCGCCGCTATCAGTGGTAATGAGGCGGCCAAGATTGCCCAGATCCGGGAAGACACCCTCATGGGCGATATGCGCACCTTTGGCTCTGCCTGGGAGGCAATCTCCATCACCCTGGGCGATAGCATTAAGCCAGAGCTGCGCGACCTGACCAAGACGCTAACAGGCCTTATTCGAGAGTTCGGAGCCTGGGCCAAGGCGAATCATGACACCATTAAACCGATGATGAAGTTTGCTGCCATGACTGCGGTAGTGGTCACCGCAATAGGCGGTTTGGCCTTAGTGGCCGGTACCGCCAAGCTGGCCATGTTGGCTCTGGCCGGTCCTGCGGTGTGGCTGGCCAAGCCGCTGCTTCTGCTCTCTATCCCTTTACGCATGCTGGCAGGCTCGCTATTGGTTAAGGCGGTGGCGGGATTGGGCTGGCTGGCCACAGCTTTTCGGGCGGTCTCCATGGTGGCGCTGGCCAATCCCATCGGCTTAGTGGTCGCAGCGGTGGCAGCACTGGGGGCAGCGGCTTGGTATGTCTACAACAACTGGGAGGCCGTCAAGGGTAAGCTGCTGGGCATCTGGGATGGATTTAAATCCATCAAGCTCTTCCCTGACTGGAAGTCTGAAATGGGTGGGGCCGAGGCGCTCTTCGCCTACGTTGGGGAGTTATCCCACAACATGGTGATGTTCATCCCCCGCCAGATCGCCAATATCTTTAACAATATCTTTGGTGAGATGCTCGCACCTCTGCGCCAACATGTCGCCAACATGACCAAGACTGTGGTTGGCTGGATGCCTGATTGGCTGCAAAAAAAGATGGGCTTTGATGCCACCCTTCAGGTCGCCTCTCAACCCATCAACACCACCCCACCCAAACCCATTATGGATCGTGCTGGGGGCAGCGCCGCCGCCCTGGGTGCCGCTGGTCAGCAGCGTGTGGACGGTAGAATTCAAGTTGAGATCACCCAGCAGGGCCGTGCCCGTGTGCGTCAGGTTGAGTCCAGCGGCCCAGTAGATATCGGGCTGGATCTGGCCATGGAGATGGCTCCATGACCGCCCTGATTGCTCACTATCGTGGCCAAGAGATCACCTTGCTTACTCAGGAGATTGCACGGGAGTTTGACTTGGCCGAACACGGTAGCGGCCCTGCCAGCCCCTGGGCGCAGGCTACCGTTACCAAGGTCAGAGAGATCACCATTAATGGGGTGATTATTGGGGATGATCATCAGGCCAGATCCAACGCGCTGCAAGATGCTTTGGACGTGGAGATCGCCGGTCTGCTGATCCTGCCGGACGGGTCAAGGTATAAGTGCGAATGCAAACACTACCGCATTCGCCAGCAGTCCACCAAGCAGCGGGTCACCTGGATTGAGGTGGCTTTTGCGGAATCCGGCGAGCCCAGCTACCCCTTGGTGAGTGCTGTCACACAATCCGGGGTAGCGGCGGCGCTGGAGATCGCCAAGCGTGTGATCAAAGAGGGCTACCTCTCTCAGCGCCCCACCAACCCGGTCCCTTGGGTTTTGAGTGAGGAAACCCAGTATTTTGAGGCTCTCGGAAAGCTCCTGAATAGCCCCTCCCCACCCCCGGAGGTGCCGGAGCTGCGGGTGACCTGGTTGGTGGATGAAATCATGGACAAACCTGCTGTGGATCTGTCGGCGTGGCAGGTGGCCCTGGGGCATCTGGACAGCGTGGCCGCCTCGGTGCGTGATGCCATCCAGCTGGGCTGGGCACTGCAACAAATGGTACGTCAGGCCACCTACATGGCCCGTGCCGGATTGGCCATGGCCACCGATTTTGTTACCCGTGGCGCGGCTACCCTGCTGCGTACCGCTCTGGGTGCCCAGGAGGATGCCCTGCTCACCGCCGTCAGCCCTCTGGGGACGGCTATCGCTGATGAGACCTATCAGGCCCTGCGCGGGGTTGCTGCGGCGGTGGCGCTGGATCTGACCCAACGGGCCGAGCAGTTGCCCAGGGTGGTAACCCACACACTGGCGGGCACACTGCCCTCCCTGGTGGTGGCCCACAAGATCTATGGGGATGCCCGTCGGGCGAATGAGATTGTGACGGCTAACGGCATCGGCAACCCGGCCCAGATCGTGGGTGGCCAACAGATTGAGGTGCTCAGCGATGCATAAGGTGATGTTGGACACAGGTTCCTTACGCATTGAGGGTGATTGGGATGCGGTCAACATCCAGCGCGGCCATGATCTTCTGGCAGGCGGCGCTGTACTGATCTGCCCCGACCGCTGGACCCTGGATGATCTCCAGCCACCGGTCACCGTTGGTGGAGAGGCGCAGGTTTTTGTGGATGGGGTGCCCATGATAGATGGCCGCATCCTATCCGTGCAGCGCCGCTATCAAGATCCTGAAACAGGCCCTCAGTTGGTGATCACCTGCCGGGATCGCTCCGGGGATCTTATGGACCACACGGTTGCGCCCGAACAGTGGCAGGATGCTGATCTGGACAGCGTGGCCCGCTGGATTGCCCAACCCTTTGGGGTGGTCTGTTCGGTGCCGGAAGGGGTCAAGGTGCGTCACTTCCGGGCGCTGCTGGGTGAGACGGCGGCCACGGCGCTGCTGCGCCTGGCGCGTCTGTTTGGCCTGCATCTGATTCCTGCCCCCTCTGGCCATCTACAGATGGTGGATCTGCTGCCCAGCAGTCGGGCGGGGGTCGATGCGGTGTGGGGCGAAAACCTCATCACCTATTCAGAGATTCAGCGCCACCACGGGGTGGGCCGCATCACCGCCCACAGTCAGGATGTAGGGCGGGGTTGGCCCCAGGCAGACCACCACCTACATGGTCGTGGACAGGTCACTCTGGGGGATGGCCACTCACGGGATCTGATCACGGTCAATCAGGCAGGCCCCAACGCCCTTAGCCGTGCCCATCTGCTGGGCACCGCACTGGCAGGCGAGGCCCAGCAGGCTGAGATTACGCTTATGGATTGGGGTTGGCCAACAGGGCTGTGGAACCCTGGGCACCTGCTGCAACTGGATCTCTCCGGCGGTGGTAAAGCTACCACCAACTGGCGGGTGCTTGGGATTACCCAGCACTGGGACCGTGAGGGTCACCGAACAATCTTGCGGCTGATTGATCCCGCCGCCACCGCCCCGTTGGGGGCGGCAGTGGCGGAGCGTGACACCCATAGCGCCGTGCGCGGGGTGGTGCAATCCACCCGCTATCAACATGGCCTCCTGCTGGCCATAGTGCAGCTGCGCCATGGTGAGGTGGTGGAGGTTGAAATGATGCAGCAGACCCATGTGCAGAGCCATCCTACGGCAGGTTCTGAAGTGCTGGTGGTGGCCATCGCTGGCGATGGGGGCCATCAAGTGGCCATTGCCGACCAGGAGCGCCGCCGGGTTTCAGCCATTAAACCAGGAGAGGTGATGGTCCACGGCCCCTACACCGACCGGGTCCATCTGGCCAAGGATGGCATCAAAGTCTATGCCGGATCCATACAGGTATTCAGCAGCACTATACAGCTAGGCAGCGGCAGTAACTTGCAACCTGTTGCCAGGGTTGGGGATAGCGTCGACTGCCCCTGCGGCACTGGCACCATCGCCACCGGCTCTACCATCGCGGAGTGTTCATAATATGAGCTTTCAACAGCAGGTTTTAGAGACTTTACAAGCCCGGACCGGTGGCTGTTCAGCCGCAGATCTTACGGTTGAGATGGGTCTGGATATAGGGCCATCTGGTGGTGCTGATAAACGGGTGAAAGGGGCACTGTCCCGCTTGGTTAAGAAGGGGCTGGTTGTGGGTAAGACCCAGCGCCAGGGTTGGCAGTTTTGGGATATCTACCGACCAGCTGGCGGTTGGGGTGCGTAATGTCAGGTGATCTTGCCATCCGCCCCAATGCGGTGGGACAGCTGGATCTGGCCTTTGCTGGCCCCCAGCTGCTCACGGACGAAGGGCTGACCACGGCCATCATCATCTCCTGGTTTAGCGACCGTCTGGCCGATGAGGCCAGCCCCTGGTTGGCCCAGGGCATGGACCGTCGCGGCTGGTGGTGTGACGCCTACGCCCCCATCCCTGGAGACAAGATAGGCTCTGGCCTGTGGCAGTTGATGCGCCAAAAGCAGATCGAACCGGTAAGGGTAGAGGCCGAGGAGATGGCCCGTGAGGCGGTGCAGTGGATGATTGAGGATAAGATCGCCACCCAGATTGAGGTTACCGCCACTTTCCCGGCCCGTCACTGGTTGGCCCTAAGCGGGGTCTTTCATCGTCCGAATCGGCCAGCGCTGAGTCATCATTTTGAACTGAGTTGGGAGGGCACGGTCCATGCCGTTTGATCGTCCACCACTGCAACAGATCATTGGTCGCAATCTGGCCGATGCCAAGGGAAAGCTAACCGGTGTGCATCTGGATCGAGCCAGTGCCACCGGTGTGATTCTGCGGGCTCTTTCTGGTGCCAGTCATGAGCTGCATGGCCATATCGACCATACGGCCAAACAGATCATTCCTGCCTCCGCCAGCAGTGAGGAGCTGGAGCGCATCCATGCCAACCCACGCGGGATTTTTCGTAAATCTGGGGTTCGAGCTGGCGGTACTGTTCAGCTGACCGGCGTCACCGGTGCTGTGCTACCTGCGGGCAGCACGCTCACCCGTGCCGATGGTCGCAGCTATGTGACTCAGGCCGATGCCACCCTGGCCGATGGCATGGCCACCGTGGCGGTGCTGGATGCAGCGTTCGGTGTAGCTGGCGACAGCGATGCCGGTACCGTCCTGACTCTGGCCAACGGGCCGGTGGGCATTGATCCCGGTGGGGTGGTGGATGAATCGGGTTTAGCCGGTGGGGTGGATGCCGAATCCAATGCCGACCTGCTGGCCCGTGTGCAATACCGCATGCGGCATCCTATCCGGGGTGGTCATGAGGATGATTATTGGCAGTGGGTAACCGGCCATGGTGATGTCACCCGCTGCTGGGTGGTGCGGCGGGAGTTCGGTGGCGGCACCGTTGGCATTCGTTTCATGACCGATGACCTCACCGAAGACGGTATTCCCAGCGATGAGATGGTGGAGACCATTCAGACGCTCATCGACGCCACCCGCCCTGTGGGGGCCGATCCCTATGTGATCAAACCCACCGGCCAGGCATTGGATTTGACCCTGTCCATTACGCCAGATAGTGACGCCCTACGCAGTCAGGTGCAGGCGGAGATCCGCGCCCTGCTACGCCGTCTGGGTGCCCCTGGCGTGATGTTGACCATGCAGTCCATTGACCGGGCGATCTTTGCGGTTTCCGGAGTAGCAAGCCACACCATGACCCTGCCCGCATCGGATGTCGCCCACGGCGATGGGGTGTTGCCAATTATGGGAGAGATCACATGGCTCTGACCTCCCACGCCCTGAACGCCTATCAGCAGCTGCTGGTGGCGCTGCTGCCCCAGGGGCAGGCCTGGGCCACCGATGATCCGAACAGCAATCTTAATCAATTGCTTTCGGCGCTGGCCCCGGAACTGACCCGCATTGGGGCTCGGGTGGAGGACCTGAAACGGGAGATGGACCCCCGCACCACCATTGAGATGCTGCCGGATTGGGAGCAGGCCTATGGTCTGCCCGATTGTGTGGTGGCCACCTCCGTATCCATGCGCCGCTCCATGCTGCTGGCCAGGGTGGTGGCGGAGGTATGGCAGGGCGTAATTGATGCCGCTTTTATCGTACATATCGCGGCAGTAGCGGGCTATACGGTCCAAGTTGAAGAGTCTGTTCTGAGCCGCTGTGATCAGGCGGTGTGTGGGGATGCATTGATTGCAGATGCAGGGGTGGCTGAGTTTTCCGTGCACGCCTCTGAATATACCTATCGGCAGGCCATCGCAGGTGAGGCCTGTTGTGATGATCGCATTGAGGATTGGGGAAATGAGGTGCTGGAGTGTGTGATCCAGTGGATCACCCCAGCCCACCTTACCCCTCTATTTTTCTACCATGGAGATCTCTCATGAAGCGTATTCCAGGTGATGTGTTTGTGGATAAAGATTTAGCCAACGGCACCCCAGGAACCCCCTTGATTGCAGAGTGGCACAACGATGTTCAGGAGGAGCTGGTTAACGTTATTACTGATGTCAGCGGTGGCAATACCGAGCTTGATGGTGAGAGCCAAACTCAGCTGCTGGAGGCCATTCAAACCCTTGTCAGCAACGCACTTGCAGATATCCAGACCGATCGTATCTGGGTGCGATTTGATGGCATTGCCGGGGGCACCATCGTTGCCGGATCAGGGGTCAGCGCCATTACCCGCCATGGGGTTGGGGATTATGAGCTGCACTTTGCCATCACTCAGCCAGACGCCAACTATGGCGTATTGGGCACCTGTAGTGATGACACCACACGGGGCGGCATGATTGCAGTCTATGAAGTCGGCGGGGTGGCTACCCTGGCCACCACATCGGTTCGGGTACGCACCCATCGTGCGCCGAATAATGGTGGAATTGTTGCCGATCAGCGGATCAACACAGTCGAAATCATCCCATCGGGAGCTTAAAGCATGTTCTATATCTACCGATACAATGGCGAAACCAAAATGGTACAAGTGGCCAAGAACGTTGACCCTACCGCCTTTATCCCACCGGGGGTTGGGGTGACAGCAGTTGAGACCTTACCCACAGACATGGCCTATCAGGCAGCTTGGCGACCAGCTGGCAAAGATCGTGTCACGGTGGATCTGGCGCACTGCCAATCAAGACATCTAGCGCTTATCGATGAAGCGGTGACCCAGGCATTGGATGATACCGATGATGCCATAGAGCAAGCCACTTTATCGGCCATTCCCAATCGTGTACAGAGTCAGATCGGCGCAGCCACCACAGTAGCAACGGTGTTGGCCGTTCGCCCCACGGAGATTGCCGACCGCCTGCCACAAGGGGGGTGTCATGTCTAAGCAGGCGTTAAGAACACTCAAGGGGCTGCAAAACGGTGGTCTTCATCAGGTGGCCAGTTTGGAGGATACCTTAAGCCATCAGTATGACTATCTATCGACGACTCAAACCATCACGGGTTCGGCTCCAAGTGGATTGGGGACCCATGTCGCGGGATGGCAGCTTAGTAAAATCACCTATGATAGCGAAGGCCGCCCCCTCTCGATCACCCACCCCATGGTTGAGGGTGAGCCGGTTGCACCTTTCAAGAGTGTCTGGGATGACCGCGCTGCCTACACCGAGTGGGGGTAATCATGTCTGTTTATATGCTTGCCAAGCTTCGAGCTTTACAACCGGCTGGCGGTTCATCTGGCCCACACAACCATACCGCCGCAGAGGTTACCGATCTGGGTTCCGCCGCCACCAAAGAGATTGGTTTGGCGGCCAATCAGGTTGCCTCTGGTGATCATGCGCACAGTCAAGACCATACCGGTATGGTTACGGTCACGGGGCAAGATGAAGATGCAGGGGTCGCCATCCAGCTGTATGCCACTCAGTCAGTGGATGGATTTACAATCACCACCCATGACGGTCTGGTACTGTTTGCCGTTCGACCTGACGGTACGCTGTTTACACAATCCGCAACAGCCAACAGCACGCTCGCCATTGGCGACATTGCCAGCCATGGCATAAACCACGGCACCATTGTTGGACACGGTGCAAAATGTGGTGACCGTAACACCACGTTTGGACGCAACGCTGGCAGCGATGGCATCGCTTATTCAAGCAGCTTTGGTGACCATGCAAACGGTAGTGTTACTGGACTATATGCCACCGCCATGGGCTTTAAAGCGAACAACAACGGGGCTGCCTATGTGAGCGCCCAAGGGGGATGGGCCGGGGCATCATCCAGCGGTTTATACGGCACCTATCAGGGGTATAGAGCAGGGGAACAGTGTAGCGGTGATCGCAGCACTGCCCAGGGAGCTTTTGCGGGCAAAAACAATACAGAGGATTACCGTGTTGATGTTGGGGCCGTTGAGGACCCTGGCTCAGCGTATACCCCTTCTCTCTATAGTGGCAGTGCCAAACCAGATGCCCCTTATGCCTGCATCAATGGCGAACTTGAGTTACCTCAAATACCAACATCCGACCCAGCCGTTGCGGGTCGAATCTGGTCGGATGGGGGTACGCTTAAACGCTCTGCAGGTTAACACCATCATAACTAAGGATAGCGTAATGGCTTTACAAATGACCCACACCTCACGGACATATGGCATTACATCTGAGCAGGCATATGCACGCATTTCTTCTTTTTATGGGAATGCCGACATTGTGCATTTTATTCTTTCTGTCTATGCCAGTCGGGAAGCTCGGGATAACCAGCAGGAGCCTCTTGAAGAGTTTCCTTTTCACGCTCCCTTTCCGTTATCCAGTGGGGAGAATTTACTAACCCGTCTTTATACAGAACTTAAGTCTCAATCCAGGTTTGAAACGGCAGAGGATGTCTAGCAGACGGGCCAGGGGTGCCATAACACCCCCGGCGTGGTGCATAAACACCACAGGACCAGGCCAGCTAAGACTGGCCCCCCGCACTACGTGCACGCAGTGGGGTATGTATCGGATCAAAACATGCAGAAGATTAGGTGTAGCTGCGGAAAGTTGTTATGCAAAGCAGAGTATAGTGGAACCGTTGAGATCAAGTGTCCGCGTTGTGGCACTCTAACCAGGGCCATTCAGAGCCCCCAACCCGAACGCCATGAGCGTCTGCCCTTAGGAGGGCGCGATCATGGAAATGTGGGATCAATTGTGTGATGGAGTCTTTTTGGCCCAAGGTGACTGTACCCGATCATTACCACAGCTACCGGAGGGGTTGGCGGATTATGTCATAGCCGATCCTCCTTATAGTAGTGGTGCGGGAACCTTAGCCGGGGTTCAAGCCAGTACGAGGTCCAAGTATGCCAAGGGTGCTGGGGCTCCAGTTCTTAACTTTGCTGGGGATGCTCAGGACCAGTTTAGTCTTTATCGATGGAGCAGTTGGTGGTTGTCGGACTGTTATCGCGTAGCCAAGGAAGGGGCCATTTGTGCGGTCTTTACAGATTGGCGTCAGTTACGACTGATGGCGGATGCGATGCAGGCGGCGGGCTGGTCTTTCAAGGGGGTGGCGGTATGGGACAAGGGCAACTCCCGCCCCCAGCGTGGCCGCTATCGACAGCAGGCAGAATTCATTGTGTGGGGGACCAAGGGCACACGTTCCACCAAAGCAGGTCCGGTGGTGCCTGGTGTTTTCACCCATACCAACGTACAAGGCAAAGCCCGGCAACATCAGACTCAAAAACCGGTGGCCTTAATTCAGGATCTATTCAGGCTGATACCGGATGGTGGCGTTGTCTTAGATCCTTTCATGGGATCTGGCAGCGCAGGAGAGGCTGCTCTTTTAATGTCTCGCAACCTGACCTATTACGGCATTGAGCTAAGTCCCGCCTACCACCACATAGCCACCGAGCGTTTACGTTCCCTCTAACAACCAACAACGGCCAGCCCTTACCAGGCTGGCCGCATATTTCCCCACTGACATTTTACATGCGCGTTTACATTAATGGTCCCAAATGGTGGTGTGATATTGGATCCATTTATGGGTTCCGGCAGCGCCGGAGAGGCGGCGGTTTTAATGTCTCGGAATTTGACCTATTACGGTGTAGAGCTATCCCCCGCCTACCACCGCATAGCCAACAACCGTTTACGCACTCTCTAGACAACAACCGGGCCAGCCCCAAAAAGGCTGGCCCGTACAATCCCCCACTATCATTTTACGCGGGTACAATTATCATTTTACGCGGCCCTTTACACTTTACATTTTTCATCGGTTCGCACATCAACTGTTACAGAGCCATTACATTGCATAACTATTTGCTTACACTTGTTTATAAGATTTTTCTTATATTCAAAGACATCTTCTGCCATGATGTTTCTCAACACAGCAATCAACGCCAACTGGCCAGTGAGGGTAGTGTTAAAGACCATCACGAACCTTGGCTTTTAAATAACATGAAATACCGTTTTTGGAGAATGATCATGAAAAACAAAAAAGCTCTTTTTCTTGCCCTGGCCGCTTTCACCGCTATCTCTGCTGCTTCCTTAAGTACCGCTGATGCTTTTTGGGGTGGACCTTGGAATAACAATGGTTACGGCAATGGCATGGGTAATGGTACCGGCAACGGTAACGCTACTGGTAACTTCGGGATGAACTTTAACGTCAGCGGAAGTGCCCAAACAGCCGCAAATATTGCGAATGCTATGACCGGCTACAACGGCTATGGCGCGCCCTTTATTCCCCCTTATGCCTATGCGCCCTACACAGCACCAGCAGCACCTGAAGCGCCTGTTGCCCAATAAGTAAAGATCCAACCCTCTTCGCTACGATGAGGAGGATTAAAAAAAACCGCAAGGAAGCTCCCTTGCGGTTTTTTTATGGTCACGTCACCCAACAAATGTCCAGATTAGCTCCCACCTTATCAGACACACATCTGATAAAAGAGCGCCAAGCACTTACCTGTTAAGCAAAGGCCTGGAGTTGGGGGATAAGCAGACGGCAATTAAAGCGTAACCTGTTCCAACTCATCCAACCAACCTGCTTCATCATTCAACTGGTAGACCAACATACGTGAGGCATCTTCAGGCTCTTCCTGGCGGGCATGAATCTGCTTTAGAATCAGCTTGTCATCAATACGTCCACAGATCTCCAGCTTGCCGATATCGTGGCCAATAATGAACTTGAAACGTTTGGCGTAGCCATCCATACGTCGGCGAGCGGCATCTACCATATCTACAGACTCTTTCAGACTTGTCTGGAAGTGGTGACGTACCCGTGCAACCGGCATGCACTGATAGAGGTAATAGGGATTAACACCAATGCGAACCAAACCATCCATGAGCTCTGTGATGGTATCCACATCATCATTAACCCCCTTCAGAAGCACCGCTTGATTGTTCACGGTCACACCCGTTTCACGTATGCGCCGTACGGCTTCCGTACTCTCAGGGGTGATCTCTGCTGGGTGGTTGAAATGGGTAGGCAGATACAGTGCTTTATGACGGTTAAAGTCCCTAAACAGATCGAGAAGTTCATCCTCAAAAAAGCGCATGGGGAACACAACCGGGGTACGTGATCCAATACGTACATAATTGAGATGAGGAATCTCTTTAAGAGCATCCAGCATCCGCCGCAGATGACCTGTTGGCAAAAGGAGAGGATCGCCCCCAGACATCACCACATTGGTAATTTCTGGATGATCAGCTATGTATTTAGCAGCCTGTTGAAAATTTTCCACTGTTTTATCGTTCGGCAGACCAACCATAACCTTACGAAAACAGTGACGGCAATACATGGTGCAGGCTTCTGTGGCCACAACCAATGCCGTATAGGCATACTTATGTAAAATCCCGTTACCCTTACTATGCTTCTCGTCACCATATGGGTCTGTGGTGGTCTCACCCATAGCACCTGCAACCACCAGTTCATCAACCTGGGGCACGGCTAGATTACGGATAGGATCATTCGGGTCTTTGGGATCAATCAGGTTCAGATAGTAGCGGGGGATATTCATAGGATGGAGGTCAATAATTTTTCTTAGCGCCTCCTCTTCATCAGCCGGCAAAGCCAGAGCAGCGGCCAATTGATCAATATCACGAATATTATTCTTTAGCTCACGTTTCCAATCCATACCATCCCATTGTGTATGAGAGGGCAGTTCCAACGTTGAGTCTTGCACAATAAACTCCCGAAGTCGCGTGGTACACCCATGATTGACCTAACCACTTGCCATTAACATTTCAAGCCAAAAGACGCAGAAAGACGCAGAAAGACGCAGAAAATGCTACAGCATATAGATTAATATTGATCAACTAAAGCGGCATACCACTTTGTGTTATAAAACCAGCATTTGCTGTGTAGAGCTGATTTCTGATGAAGATATTCGACTGCACAAACAGGCCAAATAATACACCAAAGTTAATTTTCTGTCAATTTTAACAATAAATTATATCAAGCCTGAAAACACATTTTTCCTTTTAATAATGAGTACTTTAGCAACCAAAAAAACCAACCCTATAAAAGCATCCCCCCCCCATAACCTCGACCAAACGACCCGACACACCTTTCACCCATCACACCCCACGAATATCAAAATCTTATCGTGTTTATTTGAGCTATCTTCACATTGTTCTGCGTAAAAAATGGATTCAAGAACATTGCTCAAACCAACCAAAAGACAAAAGCTCGTGTTTTGCAGGATAATAGGCCTTGTCGATAAGATGAACGATGATGACACCCACGCCCTGTTCATGATAGCGGATACCCACGGATGATGCTTATCAACGGAGGCTGATGCCCATGAACAAGCCACACATTGGGCTTTTTTTCCAAAAAAGGGTGTCTCGATATGGTTGCAGGTAGTCTGGTGAAAAAGCGCGACCCGAACGCCTAATACTGAAAACAGTATTTATAACCCCCATCACTAAGCCCTAAAGAGGAGATTTAACGGGGCCAGCAAGCCCGTTGGGGGATGGACCCACAGATAAACAGGTAGGTATCATTACCAGCAGGAATAAATCGACTTCTCTATACAGGTATCCGTCACAGAGACCAACCGACCCCTGGTCATATAGATCATGCAACACCAAGCGGCCCTACCCTCATTGCATACATCAAACGATACAACCAATACCTTCAGAACCATCCATCAACCAGATTAATCAACATAGAGAACAATTAAAACGAGCCCCGAACACTTCCAGGCCCCACAGGCCCATGCGCTTTCTCAACCCTTTATCCAACAATCACTCCATAGAGCCTCTGATGATGTATGTAACATTCAACAGGAGCTGCCTTTAATGGCATCACGGCCACTTAAACAGATCATGACACCTACCCATGCTCAGAAAAAGAGAACTTACAGCCCTCACATCACGTGAATTCAAACCCTTACAGGCATGGTTTATTGTGCATCAGCCACGTGCAAGTTCATTACCCTATCAGTAAAATAATGCCTCTTCTCAACAAGTTAACCTGCTCAGAAGGACCACTTCTTCAGGGCATCCGTCACTTGTGCAATTACACGGCCCCAATTCTTGCGCTCTGTTTGACGGAACAGGCGCATAGTGGGATACCAGGGAAAATCAGAACGCTCCAACATAAAACGCCAATCCGAGTGGTAAGAGAGTACCATCCAGACATTTCGGCCCTGGGTACCCATTAAGTGGGGAACGGCGGTATCGGTAGAGATAACCAGATCCAAACGGTTCATTAAGGCCAACGTATCTGAGAAGTTGTTTAGCTCACCAGCCATATCCTCCAACGGCATGCCTTCAGGAAGATCCACCAACTGTTCACGACCATAGCTTACCTGAATAGAGACAAAACGGATCTGATCTTTAAGGGCCTCAATCATTGGAAAATAGTGTTTGAGGGGCATCGATCGGGTCGCATCGCCACCAAAGCCCGGATTACCCTGCCAAGCCAAACCCACCACCGGGCGTGTCTCTTGATTAAAGTGCTTTTTCCAGCGATTAATCTTCTTCTTCTCTGGGAAGAGGTAGGGAATATTGACCGGAATGGTCCCCATGGTGGTTTTAAACAGATAGGGCATGGAGAGCATGGAAGCATAATAGTCATAGCTGGGAATGCGCTCTCCACGCGCAATCACTTTTTTCACCCCTTTAAGAGTAGAAAACATCTCTTTTAGCGATGGATAAGCCTCTACAATAACTTTAGCTCCACGCTCAGCCAGCAAGGGTATGTAGCGTGCGTAGTGAATGTTTGCGCCCTGCCCTTGTTCACAGTACACAAGTATGGTTTTTCCTTTAGGGTCTGCACCATCCCATTGGGGCTTCTCAAATTTACGCTCTAAGCGCTGCCCTTCAGCCATACGCCACTCATACTCTTTTGTCCCTTCCGCCAGTTCACCATTGTGGATCAATACAAAGGCGAGTTCCATATGGGCAGAGCTATCTTGGGGGGCCAGCGCGATCGCCTTACGTAGGGCTGTTTTAGCATCCTCAAGACGGTTACTATTTTTGTAGAGTGAGCCCAAATGACGGAAGATCAAAGCGATCCGGTCGTTTCGTTTGGCCCCCTCTTCAGCCAAGGCTATCGCGGCATCATGTTCGTCAACCTCACTCAGTAAACCAGAAAGGTGTACATAAGCCATCACCAAATAGGGGTTAAGCTTGATAGCCCGCTCTAGACTGGCACGGGCTTTTTCAAAATCACGCTGGCTCTGTAACAGCTGGCCCATGGTTAAGTGAGCTTCCGCCAGATGAGGGTGTGCACCCAATAAAGGACGGCACGCCTCCATGGCCTGTTTACCATTGCCAGAGTCACGTAGAATATTCACCTGCACCAGCTGGGCATCTACATAATCTTTTTTGAGCTTGGTGGCCTCTTTGGCATATTTTAAGGCGGGTTTGAACTGCTTTTTCTGCCGCAGCACTTCAGCCAAGTTACGATGGGGTTCCGGATAATCCTTTAGCAGATGAATAGCCTTACGGAAAGCCACTTCGGCATTATCCCACTGCCCCTGGTTCATATGGACATTGCCCAAATTATTATAGGCTGTGGCCTGATCTGGACGTAGTTCCAAAGCTTGCTTGTAGGATGATATGGCCCCCAACAGGTCACCATTACGCCGCTTGGATGCCCCTAAGTTGGTATGCAGATCGGCATTATCAGGATCCCCTGCAACCGCAGCCGACATCAGCTCCACCGCCTCTTTAAAACGGTTTTGCTGATAGTGTATCAACCCTAAACGATGCAACAACAATGGATCTTTAGGATCTTTCTCTAACGCACGGGTCAGGAGCTTAAAAGCCTCCTCTACCCGGCCACCAGAAAAAGCCTGTTCCACCCGCTCCATCACTTTGAGAATTTTACCCGCTGGTTTTTTCAGCTGATGTTTACGGGTACTTTTTTTGTTAGAGGCCGCAACCTGAATAACCGCCTTTTTGGGTATCGGTGTCGGTTTTCCATCCAGCCACGCCCCAACAGCGTGGATCACCCCAGACCAATCCCCAAACTTCTCTTGCTGAAGCAGTGTCATGTGGGGATAAAAGGGGGAGTCTCCCTGTCCTTCAAACCAGCGCCAATCACTACCCTGTCCCAATAGAGTTAAGGTCTGCTTACCCAGGGCTCCGGCCAGATGAGCCACAGCAGTATCGACCGTTACAACCCGATCTAACTGGCTAATGACTGCGGCTGTATCCGCAAAATCTTCGAGTTTTTCGCCAATATCCAACCAATCCGGTTTTTTAGCCAGTTTGTTAATCTGGTCACGCCCATCCTTCTTCTGCAGCACGACCCACTGCATATTATTTCGTGTCAACAACGACTCAAATGCGTTGAGGGGGATAGAGCGATCTCTATCTTTGTCGTAGTTGCTTGAGCCCTGCCAGACAAGACCAACCCTAGGCTTTTTAATCGTTGGTAGATGCTGTTGTTGCCACTGGGCGACACGCAAGGGGTTAGGCATGAGGTAGGGAACCATGCCCGTCAGCTTATCTTTACTGAGATCTAAACGCATAAAAAGAGAGAGGATAGGCAGATGATAATCAAAGTCAGGTAGTGCCTGGCTGGAAGGCAAACACTCATCCACCCCTTGTACATGCTCAAAAAGAGCCAGAAGGGGTTTAGGCACCATAAGCATAACATGCGCACCTTTAGCCTTAATGGCAGGTAGGTAACGCACCATCTGAATCATACTACCTAACCCCTGTTCTGGGGTGACCAGTAGACGTTTACCCTGCAGATCTTCGTTACGCCACAGCTTATCCAGGCTCAATGCTTTGCTGCGTTCCCCAATGGCCAAACGCCATTCAAGCTCCTGAGCCCCCTTGCTCATATCTCCCTGCTTTAACAACCCTTCACCCAGCAGCAGGTGGCCCGCCGCATAGCGTGGATCAGCCGCGACCAGTTTACGGCTGTGTGTCACACTCTTTTGGCTATCACCGAGCCGTTGTGCCAGCTGGGCCATGACATTATGCAGGGGCAAAAAGTCTTTCTGAATATGCAACCCTTTCAGGCCAATATCCCAGGCCTCTTCTAGGCGACCTTGCGCTTGTAAAATAAGCAAGAGACTTTCATGGGCACCCACAAAGTCAGGATGAATAATGATAGCCTTCCGTGCCGCCTCCTCTGCCGGTTGAAATTGCCCAGTCAAGCGAAGGGCATCCGACAAATTACGCCATGCCTCAGGATAATCACTATTAATGGCCAGCGCTTTACGGTAGAGATTAATCGCCTCTTGATAACGCTCCTGTTGCCGTAGCAGATTCCCCAAATTGTTGCAGGCCATGCTATGGTTTTCATCCATATGCAACGCCTGTAAGTAGGCCTGCTCGGCACCTTTTAAATCCCCCACCCGTTTGAGCATAACCCCTAGGTTACTAAAGGTATCGGGATGACGGTGACCATGTTCTATGGCTTTTTTCAAGCAATGCACCGCCTCCTGCATATGCCCACCTTGTTGCCGAGCCATGGCCAAAAGGTGCCAAGCATCCGCCATATGAGGGGCTTTATCTATTATCTGCCGTAACAGATGCTCAGCCTGATCCACCTGCCCTGACTGCATTAAGGTATTGGCTTGTTGCAGGTGTTCAATAAGTTCGTTGCGCATTACAGTAGCTTGATCAGACATGGCGTTACCATTCGGGCATAACCGACACAGTGTGTGTGGCGAGCGATCGCTGCTTGGGTATAGGGAAAACGCTTTAAGCCTTCCCGGTGCGTATAAAGAAACAGGGTCCACAGTCTACACTGTGGACCCTGCTTAATAAAATAGATCATGGATGTACGACGGGCTTAAACCGTGTTGATATCATCCGCAGCCAAGGATACATCCGAATCAAAGGTTGCCACAACCTGCTGGGTCTCTGTTGTGCCACTGCCATCGGCATCGTAGTAGAGCTTAAAGCTGGCAGCGTCATAAATAAAGTAGTCGTTGGCATCTGCTGCCGCTGTACCAGCCACAAAGTAACCGGCATCCAAGGCACCAGTGCCCCCTGCTCCATTATCACCATTAAAGTTGCTGTTACAGAAGTAGAGCTCAAACTCTGTGGCATTACTAAAGCCGCAAATGGTATCACCTAGCTCAGAGGTGCAGCAGTAACAAACAATCGCCTCGCCACCGGCATAGGCTGCGGCCTGCCCACTGACACACATGGTATCCGCCCCATCCCCACCAAACAGTTCAACACACGTAGAGGTGTCCCATACTCCTTGTAGGCAGAGCAGCATCGTATCATCGCCTGCACCACCCTTTAAGCAGATGCAGTTATTCGCGAAGGTGGTCGTGCTCGCCTGTACATAGTTTAGACACATGCTCAGCGTATCATTACAAACCCCACCATCCATGCAGAACGAGTTCGTACAAAATTTGGTATCCGCCCCACCGGCCCAGTTCATAGTCATGGTATCTACATTAGACTGGGTGCCCCAATGACTCATCTCACATATAATGAAACAGTTGTCCGTAAAACAGTTGGTGACCTGCCCTGGATCATCCGTAATATTGGCCGTTAATGTGGATGTGGTTGAGGCATTTCCAGCATTACTTCCAACGGTAAACTTGTTGTAGTTGAACACACAAATGCTATCGACATCAGCATCAAAGCTATTGGTTATGGTAGAGGTACAACCCATACCATCTGAGTTGCATGCTAGATAGCAGTTACAGTAAAAACTGACGATTGAATCGATATCATTCAAATCTTCACAAAGTGTTAATGTCGATGAACCACAACAGTCAGTAAGATAGGCCATGCTCGATTGAAAATAACAAATCTTTGTTACATCATTCAGCTCGCTACAGTAGGTAACGGTGTCGGACCCTTCCCCACCACAGAGGTATGTTTGTTGACAAAGATAGGTGTTGATTTCATTCGTTCCCTCACTAGCAACGCTGTTTAACTTGCGATGGAAGGTTAATGTGTCATCACCACAACCCACAGATAAGTTATTGTAGTTACAGAAGAACGCGCCCATACTGGTCGCATCATTACAGCCTGCCCAGACCTCATTAACCACAACCGTATCGTTACCCAAGCCAGTTTCGATATTGGTAAAATTTCTTGATAGGCCATTTATACAGGTCAGCGCATCCACACACCGTGTAAAGGTCACACTGTCATTACCATCACAGGTATTGATGGCGTTACACAGCTGACAGATGGTACTTGCCAATTGATCCCCTGCATGGAAATCAGAAGAGATGCTCACAGTATCGTTACCAATACCACTTTGCACACAAACTTGCTCTAGGCTGAAGGTACCGACATCATCACTGATACAATAGCTTTTACCGAAACAGAAAGTATCGTCACCATCCCCTAAATAGTAACAATGCTTATTGTTGCTAATATCATTGATACAAGCTGACGTTATGGTTGTGGTATCGCATACCGTATCATTACCATCCCCCGTCCATACAACCCCACAGTTGCCCGAATAACTACAGACACTACCATTGGCCGCACTAATGGTATCGAACATACAAATAGTATCGTCACCAGCACAGGTATATAAATAGTGCTTATTACCAGTGACACAGCGAACGGTTCCACTCGCTGAAGAGACGGCTACATTGCTTACAATCGTATCAGCACTATTCACTGTATTATAACACGATGTATTGTTATTAAACATAACCTCAGTGCCACACGTACAACACGCAGCAAGGGTATGCACTTCGCAAATAGAAGTCGCACCGAGGATATCATTAATCGCAACCACATTGCAGGTGTAGCATGGCCCTGCTGCACCGGCAGTGTCATGTGTATATGTTAATGTAGATCCCAGACAGTATGTATCATCCCCAAAGCCACCATCCATGTTAATGGTATTCAATATAACCTCAGGTTCTACGCCCACAGCGCCAGATGCGGAAGTGCTGCTCATATCAAAGCAGCTTTTAAGTACATCGTTACCAAAGCCACCGGTTAACGTGATACTGCTGCAATTGAAGCAGGCTACCTCAGTATCCGTAGGTGCCGTGGTAAGCGAGGCTTGGGCACAAAAGGCAACCGTATCGTTACCTAAACCACCATCACCAATAAAGCAAAGGGTACTTGCCTCATAGCAATCGCCGCTGCCGCAACTGAGCAGAGTCAGCGTATCGTTACCTTCCCCACCCCGGTTGGTCATGGTGGCAGAACAGTAAGCGTTACTGGTACTGTCAAACGTGGTTGTTAAGGTATCACTGCCATAACAGCCTTGCGCCGTAACGGCAGAGCCAGATGTAGCACAGCAGGTGGTCGATGTCGCATCATAAACAAAGGTGATATCTGCATTGGTCAGGGCTGTCGCGCTATCAAAGGTTGCCATTAAGCACGCACTGGAGCCAACGCCACTGCCATCGGCATCGTAATAGAGTTTATTAGCCGTGGAATCATAGATAAAATAGTCATCGGCATCGGTCGCTGTGGCGCAGCCGGCACCACACACAAAATTACCTGCGCCGTCCAAGGCACCATCACCATTAGCATCACCACTAAAACTGCTGGCAAATCGTAAATCAAAACCAGCTAGATCCACTGTGCCGCAAATGGTATCGCCACCTTCAGCAGCACTACCATAGGCTGCAATAACGCCACAGACGGTTCCGACATTAATGGTATCGCTCCCTGCACCACCACAAGCAACGACATAGTCCGTCGCACAGCAGGTGGCATCATAAGCTACGGTCAGAATATCATTACCCGCACCACCGACCAGATGCACACTATTGCGTTCATTTTGTGCATTGGTACCGTAGAGCTTTAAGCACGCTGTGAGTGTATCAACACCATCCCCACCATCCAGACAGAAGAGATTGTCATACACACAACAAGCCCCCCCAACATCACTGTTCTGCCAACAATAGCAGAGCGTAAGGGTATCGTTATCCGCCCCCCCTGTTTGATGGAAGAGGGATTGATTCATATCCTGCAAGCCGCTGCAATTATAATCCAATGTCAGGCAGAGAGTATCGACCCCACAACAGCCAATAAGGCTTATGGCATTTTTGGTGGAGGATACGAACTGGGCACCATCATAGTCGGTGCAGACAATAACGGTATCATCCCCAAGCCCACCATCGGCACACATGACACTGCCTTGCATACAGCAGATCATACAGATGTTAGACGTACACTCTTCCACGCAAATGGTGTCATTACCATCCCCCCCCACATAGTGGGATGTGGAGAATGAATTAAGACCGTCAATGCCACAACTGGCACACAAATTAGCATTTTGGATGGAGGTGTTGGCCACGAGGCAATCATTACCAGCACCACCGCAGAGGCTATGGGTATTGCAACAAAACTCTTCAACGGTGTAGGAACAGGAGCCCGTTGCAGAGTTGATTTGGGTGCAGTAGTAGAGGCAGTCAGCACCAGCCCCACCATCAAGGGTCACACTGTTTTTAGACCAGCCACATATCTGGCTGTCTGAAACACAACTGGCACAGCCGCCTCGGGTATCTAACGTATGGTTAAACCAGATGCAATCATCCCCAGCATCTCCACACAAACCGATGGTATTGCAGCACGCACTACAAATAGATTTACAGGCATTGGAAATAATAGAAGTGCAGATGATATCGGTGCCATCACCACCCGTAAAATCAATATTATTGAACGTAAAATTACGTACGGTGCCATAGCAAGACATGGCGGTCGTGCTGAGGGTCATGGTGTCATTACCACCCCCCCCAATCTGGTCAATATCAATGCATCCAAACTGGGCTGTACAACCACATAATCTTGCACAATCGGTAAAGTGGCGATCGGCATCGTCTTGACTGTAGAAGTTCATGGTGATGGTATCGTTACAATCCCCCCCATCATAACAGAGCTTACTACAGTAGTGATTACACCCACACACGTGTTGTACACAGTGGGTAAAGGTGTGTAAAAGTGTGTCCTCACCATCCCCACCTTGCAAATGGTATGTTGATTTGCTGGGACCACCGTTATTACAGCCACCGACGCAGCCAGTGGTGCAGGCGTTCTGCACAAATACCTCGCTAATGGAGAGCGTGTCACAATTATCGCCACCATTGAAACAAAGCGTGTTACCGCACACATTACAAACCGCTGTGGGGCCACAACTATTTTGGCTGATGTCATAGCAGAGTATATCGCAACCCGCAGCGCCATCCATCGTAATAGTGCTACAAGCATGATAGTAAAAACATCCCGCACAATCGCTCTTAGCGGAATCGAAATCTACACAAAAATGGATACAGTCTTCGCCAGCGCCACCGCAGTAGGTATAGTCGTTTTTGCACAGCTCCATCTTAGTACTTTTGCATGCGATATTGATGGCACTGTTTTTAAACAGTGTGCAAATGGTGTCATCACCATTACCGCCATCCATCGTCAGGCTGTTGCAACAGTAGATTAAGTTTGAACAGCATACTGAGCCAGCAAGGTCCAACCCAACACGGTGATTTAGGGTATCATTACCCTCACCACCAGAGATGCAGGTACTGTTATTCGTGTGTTTCAGGCAGCACAGGTTTGAAGTGAGGTTGGCGACCTCATTTTGATAAGAGAGGGTATCGTCTCCTGCGCCACCATCAATAACGACACAGTAGCAACAGAGCTGCTGACAAGCAGTCACTGCAGGGTCCCCAGCATGACATGCGGTGAGCGTATCGTCCGCACTACCACCGGTCATACAGATGCTACCCGAGCAGGAGATGGGGGTCACAAAGTTCTGTGTTAGCGTCGCGACATTAGCCACGGTAGCGGTCGAAAAATCAAGGCTACTGTGTACATTACAGCAAATATCCGTACTGACACGGCAGCCGGTATCGAGATCAATCTCAGGATCGGGGGGTTCTACCCTTTCTAGATCGATTAACTCAACAATTTGTCTTTCAAAACCTCTCTCTTGACCAAAATTTTCACCCGTTTGCTCAAACTGGTCAAGCACCTGCTCTTGGTCATCATCAGGCTCTGAAAAGAGTTCGGCACCATCAAAGGCTTCACCATTCGCACTGCCTTGGAACATCACCCCAAGGCCTTCAATATCAAAGTCACCAAGATGCTGGGTCAAAGCCTTGTTGATCGCCTGATCAAAATCAAAGTGCACATCTGTATCAAAAACATCGGCTTCAAAAATGGCCCGATTAATGGCCTCTCTGGTGCCACCATCGTCCAACATTTCGTTCAGTTGCTCGTTGGTTTTCTCTGCCGCGAACTCTTTGGCTTCACGCGAATTTTTACCATTCTCAATAGCTTCTTGATAAGCTTTAGAAGCTGTTGCAGAGGAGAGTTCCTGAAGCAGAACCTTATCCCGCGCATTGTCGGTGGAGAGCATAAAAGCCTCTTCACCACTGTTTTGGCGGATGGCAGCAATATCAAGCGCATCCCCCCCTTGAGAGATGACCTGTTGCTCAATAAACTCTAGAGCCTGCTGGCGAGCTTCTTCTGGGGAGGCACCATTATCTAGCGCTTCCTCATAAGCCTCTTTTGCTTGTTGCGCCAACTCTTCTTGAATATCTTGATCAAGGGCCATGAATGCTGCTCCCAGGGGTAACCATAAAAAAGTAAAAACCGCAATGCTGCCATAAACGCACGATGCAGCAGAGGGTCTTTACAAAAACGTGCAACAGGGTGCTGATAACAGCACCATCTTACGCAACGACCACATGCTTATTCAGCAGCTGCCTGAGCTGTAACCGTAGGCAGTTCCAACTGACCGATCAGACGCAACAGCGTATAACCGGAAATTTCAGCTTCCGTCTGAGCTGCAATCAAGTCACTCTGGGCATTCATCAATCGGCTTTCACCGGTCAGAACATCCAGCAGGGTGCGTCGCTCCATCTTACGCTCCTCACGGGCCAGTTCTAAGAAGCGGCTTTGCAAGCTCACCTCTTCGGTACGATGCATCACACGCTCCATCGCACTTTGGTGGGAACTCCAGGCCTTAGAGATCTCTTCTTTAACACGCATCAGATCCGCGTCGTTACGAGCGATGGCGGCGGAATGGCTGGCTTGATCGGCACCATAATTTCGAACATCGGACAGACCCAGGTTAAAGTCCCAATCCATCGCGACTTCAATGGTTGATTTTTCTTCATAGTCAGCCGTACCGTCGACATCATCTTTAAAGGCATGACTGGCCGTCGCCTTGAACTCAGGGAAAAAACTGTTGGCACGGGTTGCACGCGCTTTAGCCTTGGCCATCATGACCCGCTGCTTGGACATTTTCAGGTCGGCATTTCCAGTAAGGGCAAGCTGCAAAGCCTCTTCAAGTGAAGCGGGCAAGCTCGGTAGCGTAGGCATGGTCCAGTTTTGTGCCACACTGGGGTCCAGATTAAAGATACCCACAAAGGTAGCATGGGCGTTATCCAGATCCTGTTGGGCGCGAACCCGGCGGGCACGAGCTTCGGCCAGCTTACTCTTGGCTTGCAGAACATCCGTTGAATAACCACGTCCCTCGGCAACCAACACACTTTCTAATTTAGTCTGGGCCATAATGTTGCCCTCAGACTTTTTAGCAAAGGTCAGCACCTTACTAGCCTTAGTCACATTCAAATAAGCTGCAATACCGTCATGAATCAACCGTAGCTCAACCGCACGGGTTTTGGCTTTAGCTTGGTCAGACTCGGCCAGGGCACCTTTGATTTGACTATTGGTGTTACCAAAATCCCAAATCAACTGCTCTGCTTCAAACGATAACTCACCCGGGGAAAAACTGTTATTCCCAGTGGATGTTTGCAAGCGATCTTCGGCACCCTGAGAAAGTGAAACAGAAACATCCGGTAACCAAGCACCACGTGATGCCTGATGCTTAAGCTGTGCACTCTTTGAATTGGCGCGAGCTTCTTTAATAAGCCCATGGTCTGTCAACACCATACCCAGACCCTGGGATAGGCTTTCCGAAGCTTGAACGGGGGCTACCGTACCAGCAAACAGAAGGGACAGAACGAGCAGGGTATTTTTTTTATTTTTATTCGCGCGCAGCACAGACATCTAGATCTCCGGCTTCTAAGAGAGTACGCCACCAACGCAAGCGCTGATGGAAAAAACATTTCGATTCATTCCAGCGTTGGAAAATAGATGAAACTTCGTAAAATAACAACACTTCCATTTGTCTTTTTTAGGCGCTTTTTAACTTTACTTATAAAAAACAGAAAGAAGCACACTTTTATGTCAGTTTATGACAGATACAACCGAGTTACTTTTTGTGAATATTCTCTATTTTTCGCAATTTTTAAACCATAACCACTGACCATAACTCAATATCACCGCCCCCTTTTCGGAGAACAGCCAACGGCATATTTGATCGTGACCATAAGACGCACACATATCATTTAGGCGTTATAAGCAATAGATAAAACGCTACGACACCTAACGATGCGAGGTTAAATCATCGTGTCACGCGTAGAAGGAAGAACATGATGGGTAATACAGGGGTAGAAGCATAGACTCTATCCCCTGGCAAGAAGCAGGTAGGGTTATGAAAGACTCATCAAAAAGAACGGTATGTTTGCTTAGGAAGGAACGTTACTGCTCCTGTAGGGCAGCATCCATATTTTGCAAAACCGGGGCAAGAAGATACTCCAGAACCGTTCGGTTACCCGTGAGAATATGTGCCATGACCTGCATACCAGGGTGCAGTTTATAAACGGTGTCACCTTGACCAAAATAGGGCTGCTCGGTCTCAACAATAACTTTGTAATAGGGCGCCCCACGTTCTGAGACCAATGTATCCGGGGAGATGGTCGTGACAGATCCATCTAAAAAGCCAAAACGCATGGCGTCCGATGAGGTTAACTGCAACCGAGCCATCTGCCCTTTTTCAACATAGCCAATGGCATGGGTGGGTAACTGCGCTTCAATGACCAGTCTCTCCCCCGCAGGCACAATAACGGCAACGGTACCACCCGGCGCAACCACCGCCCCAATGGCATTAACCGAAAGGGATTTTACAATACCAGAGACAGGACTGATTAACTCAGCCCGATTGACCCGGTCTGCATATTTACGTTGGCGTTCAGCCAGCTCAGCCGACTCCCGCTGCAAAGTACGCATGGTTTCACGAATTTCACCCACATAGCCACGCTGGATTCTTTGATACTCTTTACGTGCCTCACGCAAAGCTGCTCGACTACGTTTAAGTGCAATACTATTTGAGGTAACTTTACCGCGAATTTCAGCCAGTGCCTTGAGCAGATCGACATGTTTATAGCGATTGGTGATATCTCGCTTAAGCAAGCCTTTACTAATTTTAGTCTGTTCCTCCAAATACTTCTGAATAACCTTTACAGAAGAAAGGGCAGCCTTAATCTCTTCAATTGCCAGCTCTTTTTGCGTAATAACCTCTTGTTGTTTACCCAACTGACTGGCCAACACATTACGCCGGGCCACAAACAAAGCTTTGGCCTGTTCAATGGCTAGCGGTGCTTGAGCAACCAGATCCGCTTCAAAAACCAAATGTTTTTTGGCCTGCAGTTCACTCTGTAAGCGCAATAGATCAATCTGAATAGAGCGTAATCGATTTTCCAACTCAGATAGGTCAGCCCCATCTGCGACGGTCGCAAAGCGCACCAAAACCTGATTGGCTTGAACCGTCTGTCCTTCCTCCACCAAAATTTCAGAGACAATACCACCCTCTAAATGCTGTACAGGCTTAACTCGACCAGCAGGCACCACTTCACCTTCGGCCATCGTCACAACATCTAAGGCACCATGCCACGCCCAATACCCAACAAGTGAGAACAGTATGGCAAGCCAAATCATAAAACCGCGTAAGGGCTGGGGAGGCTTATTTAAAGGTGTCATAAAGCGGGTTCTCTACGATGAATACCAGGTGGTTATCATAAACGGGTATCGGTTAATAGGGTTCACAGCAGCATGCATGTTCATCACGTGCTACAGAACTATGCTGGTTCTGAATGATTTTTAGATAAACGCGGTTTGGGCTTTTCATCCAAATCCAACACCCAATGGGCATTACCTATAAGGCCACGTTCACTGGTCAATATAACGAGACTCTTACCCATATTGACCATCTGCTGAATTAAATCAAACACACGCTCTTTGCCTTGAGCATCCAACCCTTCCACCGGTTCATCCATGATCACTAACGGTCCGTTAACGACCAAAGCTCTGGCCAATGCGATACGACGGCGCATGCCTAAAGATAGGTTATGCCCAAACCCCTGGACCTCTAATTCAAGCCCTTCTTTGTTGCCCCGAATAAAAGTATCCAAACCTGAAAGGTGCAAAATATGCTTCATCACCTCTGGTTCTAGATCATCAGCCCCCATCAGGATGTTACTGCGAACGGTGCCATTGATTAAAGCGGGATCTTGGGGAAAGTAGAAGAGCTGCTTACGCCACCAGTGGGGGGAAAATTGACGAACCTCTGTTTCATCCGCCAAGATCTGCCCACGAACAGGAGGAATGAGCCCTGCCATCATTCGCGCTAATGTTGTTTTACCGGCACCATTACTGCCTAAAACAACCAGAATCTCCCCCCCTTGCAGGGTGAAATCCAGGGATTCAAAAAGAGGTGTTGTCTCACCGGCCCACATAAACGCTGTATCTTTAAAGGTCAAAGTACCATGGTACTTCTCTAAAGCCATCCCCTCTGATGACTCCATGGGCATTTGGCCAAAAGAGTCCAGATGGGCCAACCCCTGCTTGGCACGCTGCCACGGTTCCGCCATACGGGCGACCTGAGTAACAGGTTGCATGGCACGACGCCCAAGAATACCCGCACCGATCATAGCCCCAACAGAAATATCCCCACTGACAACCCCAATGGCACCAACAATGGTCAAGGCCAACCCCATAATGTTACCCAACGCCATGGCGATATTGCTCTCACCACCACGAACCTGCTGGATAAACCGCCTGGCCAACACCGAGCGGTTTCGATGACCACTCCAGTTGGTTGCAACCGTGTCAGCCCCATTAAAGACCCGGATGGTATCAGCACTGCCAGCGGCCCCTTGTACGATGGCACGGGAACTGGCCGAGGCCTCCTCATTTTCAGCCGTTGGTTGTTTAAGCCGCATATAACCAACCCAGGAGATCAGTATGGCCAATACCAACACGGCCCCAGCAGCTATCGCAAACTGAGGGGACATCAGATAGAGAACAAAGAGAGATAAAACAGCAAATGGTAAGTCCAGCAAGGCAACCAGGTTGTTTGGATTCAATGCCACTTCCAGAGAATCAAGCCCCTGTAACAGCTCTTGGCGTCGCCCTTCTGGCACTTGGGATAAGGCATCACTACGAGCCTTGGTAAAGAGAGAAATCGCCCGCCCCGCCAACAAGCCGCCATCATCAATAATTTGCTCAGCCATGAACAGTCGATTTTTGCGGAAGCCCCACTCCAGTAAAATAGCAATGGCTGCACCGGACGAGAGCGTCCAGAGCGTACCATCCACCCCATAGACGACATATCGGTTCAACACCAACATCACAAAAAGTGGGGATGTCAAAGCCAAGACACTGACGAGAAGCGATGAAAAAATCAACGCCACCGTTAAGGTGGGACGCTCGGTAAATCTTTTTTTAAGAAAGTTAGAAAGTTGCATCCGATTTCAATAACCTATCAAAGCCCTAATCCATTCATGATGAAGGGCTACCATACTATGGATCTCATCTAAAAGTCATGGAGCAATGACCAACGGGGAAAAGCGCCCAAATTTCTCAACTTTGTAATAAAGCAGGGAACAGTTTTGAGCTTACGCTGCAAAGTCATATGGTCGAATAGGACGAGTCGGTATTGGTTGGGGAAGCCCTCCGTCAATAGCTTGGGTGAGAATGCATCAAAACAACCAGCCCATCTGAGCGTTATGCGTCACCAAACGTCAGAGCGATCCTCTCACCAACCACTGAGAACCCCTCCACATCTTAAGGTCAATGGCTCAGTGACCTGAACACCCCCCCTTCCCCGCCACCTTTGTCCCACAGCTCTATGAAGAATGGCCAAGTCACAGTGTGACGGTTCAACATAAAACACCAGTCACAGTGAAAAAACAGCACCAGCCAACAATGGAGACTGAGTCGATCGTTCAGAAGTCTGTTTGATTGGCGGGTTCCAAGGCTCATTTCTAGGGTGGCATTGTTTACGTGCAGTTAAATGCTACATAAAAATCGACTATGTATCCCAGTCAGCCCGCCGTTGGGAATTTGAAGCAAGCCGTGGATCATCTGAACCGTGCTTAACTCTGGTTCATGAGCTGACAGAAACCCTGGAAGGCGCTTTGGTCCATGCAAAGAACCATATTAATAGGCAAGAAAAGAAGTAGCTGGCTAAACCATGTTTAAGAATACAGAGGTGCCGATGCTCACTGACCAGACATACTGTTGAAGTTTTAAATCGTTTCAGGTCAATCACACCGACCATGACAAAGCCATTGAACGCCCTCCTCCAGTAAGCTGAAGAACCCATACGATTGTGCCGTTGTTTCAGCAACGACTAAAGAATGCCAAATCAAATTTGTCCAGGGCCATAGAGTTAATCATTGAATGCTCCCCCTGATGCGTATAGAAACCTAGATCCCCTCAAGGATGGCCTGTGCACCTCCTAATGAAGACAAACCATTAAGAGCAATGTTTTTATTCAAACCCACCCATAACGGCCCAATCCAAAACACAGAGTCTCTCAAGTCATATGACTGTGAACCACATCATTTCCGCCCCTACGTTTCACATAGCCATAAACCATACGCTTTTACAATAAGATGTCGATTAGTCGCCCTTATTTTTACACACCCCAGATAAAGATTTCAGCAATCCGCTTTTTTTAGAATTATCACAAATAATCTCTTAAATATGAGAGTGTTCTGCCTGTCATACATCGAACATTCAACATGCATAACATGATGTCATTTAACCTTATATTCATAGCGTTAAACATTCTAATACAAACATATATTTCATTAACAAACCGCCAGGTTATGGGTTAGGCACGAACACACATAAAAAATTGATTGCTCATGCAGTGTTCATATGATAATTAACTACCTGCAATAGATTACCCATATCACTATTTCGGTAAACGCGTTAGATAGCTCTACCAGCTTCATGCCCAACAAGGACCATTATCAATGAATACATTTCGTGTCGGTTTAAAAACAGCCCTGTGTGCGGCTCTGGCAATCAGCACCTTGGTTCCGGTAGATGGAACCGCAGGATCAGCTGTATCTGGGTTTAACGGCAAAGTGGAGGTCCTGGGAGGCGGTGTTGACCAGGAGGGTACCGCCCTTGTTGGTGGTGCTGTTGCTATGCCGCTGAACCAAAAGTTTGGTGTGCAGCTTGATGTTGTTGCTGGGGAAGTCAGTGCCAACAGCCTGCTGGGAGGTGGAGCACATCTCTTTTGGCGGGATTCAGACAAAGGCTTGTTTGGCGTAACGGCCATGACCGCCTCTATTGATTCTTACACCCGCACCGATTTTCAACGTTTTGGTGTGGAAGGTGAGTATTATCTGCCCAATCTAACCTTGGCCGCCACCCTAGGCACCCAAGGTGGGGATGTGGATGATGCCAGTTATACAGGTTTGGACCTGCGCTGGTATGCCATGGATGATTGGATGCTGGAGCTGGGCGGACGTGCCGCAGATAGCCAGACCACAGCACACCTGGGCATGGAATACCGTATGCCCCTTCAGGCTATGCCTGGTTTGACGCTATTTGCCGATGCGGCAACAGGCAACAACAGTTACCAACATGCCCTATTTGGCCTGCGTGCCTACTTTGGTGGTGGCGACAAGCCACTGATTCAACGCCATCGTCAGGATGATCCGATCAACATGGTGTTTGATGGGGTAAGCAGTTCATTCAATGGTATTAAAAACAACTTTGGCTGCCCCAGTGGTTATACAAACAATAGTGGAAACTGCACCAAGGTAAATGATAAGTTTTAAACCAGTTGAGCCCGTGCTGATACAACATCAGCCAGGTTCAACTTCCCGACCTGTCAGCAGATTTATGATATTCAAAGCACGTGAGGCCCATAGGGTGAGGTCGGACGGTCGCCGACCTCACCCTTTTTAAGAAAAACGGCGTTTTGAGAGAGCACGACCTCAAGTCACATATAACACCACCCAGCGGGGTCTACCCGTAGCCCTTGGTATCATTGCCAAATTCCGGGCACAAAAAAACCGGCTCACAGGCCGGTTTTTCGTCGGAGAACCCACTCCGCAGGTATCTTGTGGAACTAAAGCTACTAGAACAAGACATTCTGAGAATGATGGCAAGAAACTTTGATCCCCGTTGATCGGGGAACACCTGGGGCTTTCCACCTTAGAAAAAGCTCATCTCTGCTTTAGTTACCATTGAATCAGATATTTATAATATATAACTGGCCAAGAAAAACGGCGAAGTCATCCATAGACATTCGTAGCCAAAACTACGCGCAGTTACGCTGGATGAAGGCTCACAATAGAGATAAGTTTGACGCCCATTCAGGCCATCGCAGACGAAATGCGTCGCTCTGGATGATGGGGATGAATTGCTGCCCAGTTTCAAGCCGCCTAATGCCCGGTATTGCGGCTTTTCATGGCCGTTCCTCTGGGGCACGTTTATCCCAGTCCAAACGCACATCGGTTGCCGAAGGAACGCGGGCTGTGGGGGGCTTGGTATACCGCCCGTAGATCTCTGCCATGGACCCATCCGCATGATATTTTAGAAGAAGCCGGTTAAAAGCATCCACATAACTACGTTTTACGAGGGATTTAACAAAGACCACATGGTAGAGGTTTTTTTGATCTGACCCGGCATAGCGAATATGGTTCAATCCCAACTGTTCCATGGCACCCAGGCCAATGACATCCGGGGCATAGACCAGCCCCTTTTTGCCAAATCGACCGGCATTTAACATTCTAAAGACATCCTTAAAAGAGTTTTCCACAAGCACGGAGCTGCCGGGGATATCCTTTGCAAACCGCTCAACCTTTTTCGACAGGTTGGTGGGGCCATAAGTTGCGATGGTATAGCCTTGCATTTGACCCTTATGGGTATAGTTCAAGGGGTTATCCTTACCCACAAAGACCCCATAATCCACAACATGCATGGGGTGGCTGTAGTACCATTTTTTATTGCGGGCTTCATTGTGGCTCATATTAAAAGCCGCTTCGGCACCGCCCTTCTCCAAAACCATTAACATTCGCGGCAGGGGAACAAAATCAAACTCGATTTTCTGACCCAACTCGGCATTGATCGCCCGCACCAGAGCTGCCACCGGTCCATCCACCTGCCCTGTTTCAGGGTTGATGAAAGAAACCGACGGGTAGGTCACAAATCGTATGACGTCGGCATGGGCTGGCTCTCCTGCACTGAGAACCAACCCTAACCCTGCGAGAAGAAATAAACCGATCTGTTTCTGCCAACCACGAGCCATCCTACTTCTCCAAATATAGACTTTTAAAACGGGATCTCTACTACGTTGCCCGTCGCTTCGGTGGATCTCATGTGAATATCCCCGCCCGGGTTGTTGCTCTCCGCCAGTTTTTCATCTAGGCCTAAATATAGAAGTCCAACAACTGCTTGGGTTGCTAAACAGCTCCGTGAAGTATGTCCGTGGAACTCTGCGCCATGTTATCTGATTCATGATGGCGATACACGCTTCAAAGCTGACCTCATCAGTCAGCTTGCTATCATGGGTATTAACAGTGCGCAAACCGCACCAAGATCTCCATGGCAAAATACTATCTGTGTACGGAGGATCCACACCCTAAACCGTGAGCTGTTCAATCATGTGATTATCATCAGTCAAATCCAGCTAACAAAACGGCTTGATGAGTATCTGATCGATAATCACGGATCACGCACGACCTTGGGCTAAACCTGGACACTCCAATCTACAGACCCATTCAACTGCTGACTGACGGTGAGACCACAGCCAGCCTTTTTTTGAGCTGCCTGCATCACCGTTACGAACATCAGCCTTGCTAAATCGTCCTTTTGGCGTTTCAAAGAGCAAAGGTTCCTACATGAAGATCCTTCGACAACTCATGCTTAATCTGGTGCATTGGCGTTGAAACCTGCTTTCTGTCCCCTGACCTGGAATCTATGCCCACAGCGGCATCCTTCTCAAAAAAACAGACCCAAATTCGCCTTTCTCACCACCTTAATATCTTCCCATAGATCGGCTCGGATCTGATACATGGAAGCAACACTGGTACTCTGAGTCTGTACCAACCACCATCGGCAACGTGTTTTTTGCAATCGTATCATCAATCTGCGGGTCAGGAGTCACCTCCGCCACGATTCCAGAACCGAAACCACTCACCAGAAAGACATGGGAAGTCCATAAACTCAGGTTTATGTCCTTATTGTTTCATCTCATGATGTAGGTTACAATTTAGAAGCTTTGCATGGCCTGAACCGTATGCTTACCCCCCCCCGTGTTAGGTGTCAATATAATGCTAAAAAAGCATAAGCTTATTGCCTCTATTATTGTTCTTCTTTTTATGTTGAACAGCTTTCTTTTCCACGCAAAGGCCCAGGCTGTTACTGACGATATATCCTCTGCACCTGGCACCCTCAAAATCGCGTTCTGTGAAGATTGCCTGCCGTTTCAATTCAAGGATGACCAAGATAAGCCATCTGGTTTAATCATTGACCTTTGGCGCTTATGGTCGGAAAAAACGGCAACACCCATTGAGCTGATTCCCTATTCATGGGATGAGACACTCAAAAAAGTGGGCTCCGGTGAAGTCGATGTGCACGCAGGCCTGTTTTTTAACGAGACCCGGGATCAATTTCTCGATTATGGCAGTGCCCTCAGTCGTACCAACACCCATGTCTTCCTGCATAAACAGCTGCCAAAAATCACCAATATTACAGAGCTTCAGGCCTATCAAATTGGGGTTTTGAAAGGGGATTTTGTCGAAGAGAGCTTGAAGGAGAAACTGCCGGAAGCGACCATTGTTCCCTTTTTGAGTTATCAAGCCATGATGGCCGCCCTCCAGTCCGGCGAACTGCGGGCTTTTGCGGCAGATACCCCAACCGGCATCTATTACCTGAAAAAACATTGGCTGCTCAATGATTTTACCATCTCCGACACCCAACTACTCTTCGCCAACGATTGGAAGACAGCGGTTACCCAAGGGAAAACGCAACTGCTTGATGAAATTAACCAAGGGTTTGAGCGTATCTCCCGACAAGAGCGGGTGGCGATTCACCGCAACTGGATATCGGCGGGAAATTCCAAAGCCCTAATTATCGCCATCGACCGAGACTACCCCCCCTTAAGCAAGATGACCTCCTTTGGTGAACCGGCTGGACTTCTGGTCGACATGTGGAAGGCGTGGTCCAGACGTACCGGGCAGGAGGTGCGCTTTCGCATGAGCGATTGGGCGGGTACCATCGCGGCCATGAAAAGTGGTGAGGCGGATATCCACTCCGGCCTGTTTATCAATGACAGCCGCAAGCAGTTTCTGAGCTTTACCCAGCCCATCTATCAGATCAATTCCCGCTTTTTTTATCGACAGGGCAAACAGATACCCGACGACCCTGCACAGTTTGGCCAACGTAGGGTGGGTGTATTGGCGGGCAGTTTTCAGCAGGAGCAGCTTAAAGAACGTTTTGCCACATTGAATCTGGTTGCCTATGCCAACTGGTTGCAGGTGGTCAAAGCGCTCTACCACGGTGAAGTGGATGTGGCCATGGTGGAGGACCTTACCATGGCTTCACTGCTCAAACAGACCGGTTGGCAGTCTGAACTAACCAGCCATCCAGACCCCTTTTTTTCCAATCTGGTCTATGGCGCGGTGAAAAAGGGACAGGAACCTTTACTGGAAAAGGTTAACTCCGGCATCGCCCGCCTGGACGAGGCAAGTCGAACAGAGGTGGAAAAAACGTGGGTTCCAGAAGAGAGGTTTCGCATCTATGGGCAGACCCAGAACAGTCAGGGAAGTAAGCCATCCCTGAACATGGAGCAGAGACGCTGGCTCGAGACCCATCTAACCGATGAGGAGTTGACTTGGTTGAAGTCACACCCCGTGATCCGGGTTTCCAGTGAGCCGGACTACGCGCCGTTTGATTTCAGAGTGGATGGCAAACCGGCGGGATACTCCCCGGACTATGTAAAGCTGTTGGCTGAGCAGTTGGGTTTGCGTCTTGAGTTCGTGAAAGATAGCTGGACCAACTTGCTGAACAAAGCCCAAGCCAAGGAGTTGGATCTGGTTCACACCATTTTCAATGCCCCTAAAGAGCGCCACATCTATCTGAACTTCACCAAGTCCTATAAACAGGTGATCAATGCCATCGTTGCTCGGGATGATGTGAAGGGTGTAACCGACCTTAAAGGTTTAAGCGGTAAAAAGGTGGCACTGGTCAAAGGGGATTCCATTGCCCAATTGTTGCCGAGTCTGGTGCCCGATGCCCAGTTCCAGTTCCTGGAAGACTACACCTCGGTGCTCAAAGCGGTCAGTCTTGGCAAGGCTCAGGTCACCGTATTGGAACTGCCCGTTGCGGCCTATTTTGTACGCAAACTGTCATTAACAAACCTGAGCATTGTCGCAGAGATGAAGGATCTGGGGGATCGGGATCAGCAGTATCGCATTGCGGTGCGCAAGGATTGGCCGCAGCTGATCGCCATTCTTGAAAAAGCCATGGATGCGTTGCCTCCAGAGAAGCTGTTGGCGCTGGATAAACAATGGATGACCCTACCCGAAGCTAAAGAGCAGGATCAGGCCTTGATCTTGTCCAATAAAGAGCGGGCGTGGCTGGCCGCCCACCCAGAGTTACGTATTGGGGTGGACCCTGCCTTTCCCCCCTATGATTTTGTGAGGGAGGATGGCAAACATGCCGGGTTTGCAGCGGACCTGCATACACACCTTCAAGAGATGCTTGGCATCCATATCACCCTTGCAGAGGGGTTGACATGGACAGAGGCGTTGGAGGCGGCAAAAAAGCGGGATTTGGATATAATCTCCCTGTGTGTCCCAACCCCAGAGCGGGCTGAGTATCTGAAATTCAGTGATTCGGTTGCCCGCGCGCCCTGGGTGATTGCAACACGGCGGAATTTTACCCCGATGGGCGGTGTCGAGGGGCTGACGGGGAAAAAGGTACTTGTTGCCGAAGGTTATGCGGTGGTTTCAACCTTGGATAGCCAATTCCCCAACCTGACCCTCTCCACGGTTGCAACCCCGCTGGATGGGCTGCGCATGGTCTCTACAGGCATGGCAGATGCCTACATCGGTTTTTTGGGCTCCATTAACTATCACATCGATTCCCAGGCTCTTTACAATCTGCACATCGCCTCCCCAACCGGCTTTGCGCCCACACAGCTGTCCGTCTGTAGCCGTTCGGACTGGCCGGAACTGGCCTCCATTCTGGGTAAGGCCATCAAGGCGATACCCAAGCAGGAGATAACAGCACTGGCGGATCGATGGTCACTGATGTTGTCGCATTCAGCTCAGAACAGTCCATCAACGACGTTTTCTAACCAGCCCACTCTTGCCTTGAGCCCCTCTGAAAAAGCGTGGCTGGCGTCCCACCCTGAAATCAGCATCGCTTTTGATGGCCATTGGGGCCCCTACAGCGTCTATGCTGAGAAGGGTGGTTTTTCAGGGTATGCGGTGGATGTGGTCCGCTTGATCGAGCAACGAACCGGCATCCGTTTCAAGATTCACCCCGATGGAGAGTGGAAAACACTTTATGCTGCGGCACAAAACCGTGCGGTGGATGTTGTTGCAGAAATGGCTGTGCGGGAGGCGCGTAAGGAGTGGTTTGCCTTTACCAAGCCCTACATCTATCTCTCCTCCTATGTCTATACCCGAGCCAATGACTTCCGCATTAAAAAACGGTCTGATATCCATGGCTTACGACCGGCATTAGTGGATGGATATGCCTACAATAAGACGTTACTTAAAATAGCGCCGAATAGTGAACCGGTCATGGTCAAGACTGTTGCCGAAGCCCTTGAAGCGGTCTCTGAAGGAAGGGCTGATTTCTATCTGGGTAGCTTGGGAACCGTCAATTACCAGATTAAAAAGATGGGGCTGAGAGGTATTAATCCTGTTCTCAGATGGGAACAAAACACCAGCAATAACGCCTTTGGCGTGCGTAAGGATTGGCCAGAGTTGGTCTCCATTCTGGATAAAGCGTTGGCCTCCATTAGCGAGCAGGAGTGGCAGGGGCTAAATCAACAGTGGATCGGTAAAACGGAGCAAAAAAGAGAGCCGGTACGTATCGCTTTTGGCTCCAATAAACCGCCCTTCGTGTTTGCCCCTGGTAGCCATCTCGGCCTGGAGCTCGATATTGTCCGCGAGGCGATGGCACACAGTGGGGTCGAGATCATTCCTACGGAGCTGACCAACGAAGGTTTGGAAAAAATTCTGGATCTGGATCCCGATACCGCAGCAGCGGCGGGGGTACAACAGAGCCCCGACTCCCCCTATCACTTCTCCAGCAACTATGTCTTCTTCAACAATGCCGCTTACACCCTGGCCAGTGAGGGCGTGACGTTGGAAAAGCTGGAAGATTTAAAAGGACGCAAGATTTCTATTTGGGGCACCGGACATAAGGACCTGGGGCCTCAATTTTATGATCTGTTCAACCCAGAGAGTCGAGCCAAACATACCTCGGAGTTCTACGAGATCGCCGATCAAGGGTTGCAGGTACGCAGCTTCTTTGAAGGCAAGGCGGATACCCTGATCATCGATTCAAACATCCTGGGCTGGCAGATCAACCAACAGGCCAAACATGTGGATACCTCTGCGGACCTGGTACGCCATGGACTGTTCAATGCCACCACCGGTTTTGCCATCGCCTTTCGTAAGGCCAAGCTCAGAGATCAATTTGAAGCCGGACTGGCCAAATTGAAAGCATCCGGCCGCTATGCGCAACTGGTCAGGAAATATAAGGATGCCAATTATCAGCGCATGACAGATTTTGCGGTGCTGCTGGGCAAGCTGTTCAAACCCTATCTCTTATCCAGCAATGTGCAGAAAGTGGAAGGGCTCATCACCCAGCTGATCAAGACTCAACCCCTTATTGAGCGAATTGAGATCGTTGACCGGTTGGGCGGTCGACACCTCTACCTCCCGGCAGGGAGAGAGGCTTCGGACGAGCATTTCACGATTATTAACGAGATCCAGGAGTTTTCCCATGATGTGGGGCGACAGGTCAAATTTGGTCAGATTATCACCACCTATAAGGGGGGTGAAAAACGCGCGCCCTGGCCAGAATTAAGAGCGGTTCTTGAAGCGTGTAGCAACTGCAACCAGCTTGAAAAAGGGCAGATGCTTAAGGTGTTGCAAGCCTTCATTCAGTCCAAAAAATCGCAGAAAAAGCAACCTGAACATCATCAACAGGTAGTCGAATCCAAAAAGCAGAGTGAGGCCGACACCACCCAATCACTCTTGATCCTGTTTCCGATTCTGTTGGTCATTTTGCTCATTGGCACGCTGATTCTGCCCCGCTGGATCTCCGACGAGATGATTAGCCAGCAGTTTGGCTCCCCCAATTTCCGTATCATGATGCTGGCCGGGGCGGTGTTCATGATGGCCGTCGTCGCTGTTCTGGTGGTCTACACCCTCTCCAAGAACAAGGAGGTGGTGCTCAAGGTGATCGCCGATGAACTGGAGGTAGTCTTGCTCAGCACCATGGAACGCAGTGATCTGTGGGTGCAGGAACGGCTGAACTACCTGGCCAAGCTGGGCCACGATCAGAAGTTGATGGCTCTGACCAAACAGTTGCTGACGGTCAAAGCCGAGAAAGAGACCCTTGCCCAATCCGATACGTTGCACCAAATCCGTGACTATCTGGGTGAGCGTGAAAAAACGGTAGGGCAATTGGGATTTTTTATTATTAATCCCCAGCGTATCAGCATCGGGTCCAAACGGGACACCAACCTTGGCACCATCAACCTTATTGAACAGAACCATCCACAGCTGCTGAAAAAAGCCTTTGCCGGCCATACTGTCCTGATTCCGCCCATCCGTTCTGATGTGGTATTGGATGAAAAGAGTCCATCCGACCTCAAACCTCAAAATATGTTTTTTGCCGCCCCCATTTTTGATAGTGAAGGCAGCGTCATTGCGGTCTTGACCATGCGGGTGGATCCCAAAGGGGAGCTTTCCCGTATCATGCATGGTGGTCGCATCGGCTCCTCTGGCGAGACCTACATGGTTGATGAACAGGGGCGCATGCTCACCGAAAGCCGTTTTGTCAGCATGTTGAAAACACTGGGTTTGACCTCTCAGGATGATGGACCGGAACAGGCGTTGTGGGTGCGCGACCCCGGTGTCAATCTGATGCTGGGTCATACCGCAAGAAAACCCATAGTAGAACAGGCGGCTACCAAAATGTTGGAGGGGGTGCTGACGCTTAAAAAAGTATATGAGACAGGGGATCTTCCTCAAGATGCTTTGGACCACTCCGCCATTATGGTCAATGTGGCAGGCTATCGGGATTATCGGGGGGTACCCGTTTATGGTGCTTGGATGTGGGATGGTCACCTAGGAGTCGGTATTGCCACGGAAATTGACGTGGATGAGGTACTGTCCGGGCACGATACCCTGCGGGTTAATTTGATTGTTATCGCCACCAGCACCCTGCTACTGGCTGTGATTGCGATTATTCTGACCCTCACCTTTGGCCAGCGCGCCACCATGCTTTTACGCCGCAACCAGGATGAGTTGGAAGAGAAGGTGTTGGAACGCACCCGCGAACTGGAAGGTAGCCGGGAACGGCAGGAACTGGCCCTTAAAGGGGGTGCCTTGGGCTTCTGGGATGTCGACCTCACCACGGGACAGACCATCGTCAACAAACGCTATGCTGAGATCTTTGGTTATCCGCTGGACAGCTTGGAAGAGCGGCGTGACGACTGGATTGATCGCATCCATCCTGATGATCGCGAAGAGACACTTGCCATTGGCCGTAACTATCGCCAGGGCAAGATGCAGGAGTATGAAGCGGAGTTCCGCATTATCAAACCCTCCGGTGAGCTGCGCTGGGTAATCTCCAAAGGGGCCGCTGTGGCACGGTCTGAGGATGGAGCGGTTGCCCGTATGGTGGGCACGGTTCAGGATGTGACCGACCGTAAAGCCAGTGATGAAGCGCTCAGGATTGCCGAGGAGCGCAGCCGTCTACTGTTGGAGTCGGTGGGTCAGGGTATCTTTGGGGTGGGTGCGGATGGCAAGGTCAACTTTATCAACCCTGCCGCCACGCGTATGTTGGGCTATACCGCCCATGAGATCATCGGTCAAAAGGTTCATGGACTCATCCACCATACCCGTGCCGATGGTAGCAACTATCCGGTAGAAACCTGTCCCATGTTCCATTCCTTCTCCGAGGGGAGCTACCACAATATTGAAGATGAAGTGCTGTGGCGCAAGGATGGCTCCAGTTTCCCAGTTCAGTATAACAGCGTGCCTTTGATACAAGAGGGAAAGCCAATGGGAGCGGTGGTGGTGTTCCATGACATCACCGAGCGTAAAGAGTCGGAACGCATGCTCAAACAGCAGGAAGAACGGCTGGATATGGCCCTCAAGGGGGCCAACGCGGGCCTTTGGGATTGGCACGATACCAAAGGGGAGCTGATCACCGGAGAGATTTGGGCCACCATGCTGGGCTACACCCCCCAAGAGCTGGATGCCCGTTATGGCAACACCATGGAGCGTTGGTCCAGCCTCGTACACCCTGAAGATCTACCCGACGCCATGATAAGAATGCAGAGCCATATCGCTGGGGAGACAGAGATCTACAAAGCGGAATTCCGCATGTTGACCGCAGATGGGAGCTGGAAGTGGATTCTCGATATTGGGCAGGCCTCGGAGCGGGATGATAAAGGCATGGGCACGCGTCTGGTCGGGGTGCATCTGGATATTGATGATGAGAAGGAGATGGCCCAGCAGATCCTACGGGCCAAAGAGGTGGCGGAAGAGGCCACCCAGGCCAAAAGCGACTTTTTAGCCAACATGAGCCATGAGATCCGCACCCCCATGAATGCCATCATCGGCATGAGTCATCTGGCCCTGCAGACTCAACTGACCCCCAAACAGCAGGATTATGTCCATAAAATCCATACCGCTGCCAATGCCCTGCTGGGCATCATCAACGACATCCTGGACTTTTCCAAGATTGAGGCGGGCAAGCTGAATATTGAACAGGTTCCTTTCCGCTTGGATGAGGTGTTGGATAATCTTACCAACTTGGTCAACGTCAAGGTGCGGGAGAAGGGGCTGGAGTTCCTGCTGGCGTTGGACCAGGAGGTTCCCAAGGGCTTGATTGGTGATCCCCTGCGCTTGGGCCAGATCCTGATCAACTTGGCCAACAATGCAGTGAAGTTTACCGACCACGGGGAGATCGTGGTGCGTATCAGCCAGGAGGCTTCTGAGGAGGGCAAGGTTACCCTGAAGTTTGCCGTGAGCGATACCGGTATTGGTATGACTGAAGAGCAGGTAGGACGCCTGTTTCAATCCTTCAGTCAGGCGGATGCCTCCACCACCCGTAAATATGGCGGCACCGGTTTGGGGCTGACCATCAGTAAAAAGCTCACCGAGATGATGGAGGGCAGAATCTGGGTGGAGAGCATACCTGGAACCGGTAGTACCTTCCTGTTCACCGCCTGTTTTGGTCTCTCAGATGAGATGGAGATAGACCAACCTATACCGGAACCGGATCTACGCGGCATACCGGTTCTTATCGTTGATGACAGCGCTGCTGCGCGGGAGATTATGGAGCAGATGGCTCAGAGCCTAACCTTTGAGACCTTCATGACGGCTACGGGGCAAGAAGCGCTGGAGATGATCAAACAGCATGATGAGCGGGGCTATCCGTTCAAACTGGTACTGCTGGATTGGCGCATGCCCGGCATGGATGGGGTTGAGGTCAACCATCGCATCAAAAATGATAAGACGTTGCAGCATCCACCCCGTGTGGTGATGGTGACCGCCTATGATCGGGATGAGATGCGGCAGCACATTGGTGAGGATGAACTGGAAGGGTACCTATCCAAACCGGTGACCGCGTCCACCCTGATGGATGCCGCCATGGTCTCCATGGGGCATGCGGCTAAAGAGAGTAAAGGTACACGCCAAGGGACCAACCTGGGTATCGAGGCGGTCAGTGGGGTGGCTGGGGCGCGCATTCTGCTGGTGGAAGACAATGAAATCAACCAGCAGGTGGCCAAGGAGCTACTGGAGATGGCCCAGATGGAGGTGGTTATTGCCGACAATGGTCAGATCGGGGTGGATAAAGTTCATGCGGAATCTTTCGATATCATCTTGATGGATATGCAGATGCCGGTGATGGATGGCTATACAGCCGCCCGAACCATCCGTGCGGAGAGCACATTTGATGAACTGCCTATCGTCGCCATGACCGCCAACGCCATGGCCGGTGATCGGGAGAAGTGTCTGGATGCAGGTATGCAGGATCATGTCTCCAAACCTATCGAGCCATCGGAGATGTATGCAGCGCTGGCCCAGTGGATCAAACCCAGGGCGGGGTTGGGCGTGGCACCGGAACAGCTTCAGTCCAAAAAGCAGGCTGAAGCGCCATCGGATATGCCCGAATTACCCCAGTTAGAGGGGGTGGATACCCAAACGGGTCTGGCCCGTGTGGGGGGCAGCCAAAAACTCTACCTGGATCTGATGCGCCGGATTGTCAAAAATCAGTCTGGGACGGTGGAGGAGTTCCAGGCGGCTCTATCGGAGAATGATCTGCCCACTGCCGAACGGCTGGCCCATACCACCAAAGGGGTGGCGGGCAGCTTGGGGGCAACAGAGGTACAGGAGCAGGCCGCACGACTGGAGCAGGCGTGTGAAGCCAGGGATCGCAACGCCATTAATGATGCCTTACCACCGTTTGAGCAGAAACTCACCGGGCTTTTAAGGGCGATCACGGACTATTTTGCACAGTTAGATGCCCAGACAGCCAAAGAGGACGCTTCAGCAGTAGGGGAAGTGTGTTGGGCGGATGTGAAGCCCATACTGGAGCAGCTACGTCAATTGGCGGCGGATGATGATGGGGAGATTGAAGACACCTTCCTGGCCCACAAAGCGCAGTTAGCTGGCTTGGTTGAGGCAGATCAGTTGGATCAACTGGCTGACCATCTTCAAGATTTTGAGTTTGAAGAGGCTCTGGCTCTGTTGGAAGAGCTGTTATCCGCCATACCTAAGGAGGATGAGGGGGAAGATATCACCCCCAAGCTGGCACAGCTTATTGAGCTGGTCGCAGACGATGATATGGACTCGGTTGATCTGTTTGAGGAGATCAAACCGGTGCTAAACAGGAGACTGTCCCAGGAGGATCTGGAGGCGCTGAGCAACGCGTTCCTGGATTTTGAATATGATGTGGCAAAAGAGATCCTGGAAAAAATCTAAAAGAGAGTTGATCAGATGGAAAATGAAGAGAAAAGAATCATTTTGATTGTGGATGATGCACCGGCCAACGTGCAGACCCTCAACAGTTTTTTGAAAGAGTCCTACAAGACAAAAATCGCTACCAATGGTGAAAAGGCGTTGAAGATTGCCGGGGGAGAGACCAAGCCGGATCTGATCCTGTTGGATATCATGATGCCCGAGATGGATGGGTATGAGGTGTGCCGTCGGCTTAAATCCGACCCGGAAACCAAGCAAATTCCGGTGATTTTCCTCAGTGGTAAGGACAGCTTGATGGATGAAGCCAAAGGGCTGATGCTCGGTGCGGTAGATTTTATCATGAAGCCCATTGATGCAACGCTGGTGAAGGCCAGGGTACGAGTACACCTGATGCAGCTCGATCGCTGGAAAGCGCGTGAAGCAGAACTGCTGGCAGAGATCTCAGCCCTGAAAGATGAAGTTAACCAGTTGCAAAACGGTTAGGAATGCGTATCGGGTAAAAGGGAAACTGAAACGTTGTGCTTGCTGCATGGATGATCAGCTGGTTACCGAAACGCTGATCATTCCGGCGGATGATCTATCCAAAAGCTTGATGGGGCACACTTTTCTGGACGGTTTTTTACGCAGAGACTGAGAATGCCAGACCGCACTGTTCAGGGGTCATATATCCGATGGTTGAATGCTTCCTCGGGCGGTTGTAGAGACCTCGATGTATTCAAAAATGTTCTGTTTGGCCTCCTCGCGAGAATTGAAAACCAAGCCTCCGATTAACTCGGTTTTCAAGGTGCCGAAAAAGCTTTCTGCTGGCGCATTATACCAGCACTCTCCAAGACGGCTCATGCTGTAGAGGTATCCCTTCTCCTGGAGCAAGCCAGTGAAGAGGTTGGATCCGTATTGGCTGCCTCTATCGCTATGGACCATCAAGCCAACGGGTGGCCTGCGCTTGAAATAGGCCATTTTCAAGGCGTCTGTTACCAGTGATGCTTTCATATGGTCAGCCATAGGCCATCCCACAATGCTATGCGAATAAAGGGTCTATCCAAACAGCCAAATAGAGCCAGCCCTACTTGGTCGCGATGTAGGTGATATCGCCCCCATATGCCTGATCTGGTCGCTCAGCAGTAAATTCACGGTTCACGTGGTTTGTTGCCACTGGTAAGCGTGATTAGAATCTGTCGTGATAATCTTGAAACATCATTGGGCTTTGCATTCAAAGCCTAGCTTGCGTTTGATCCTGGCAATCCGCCTTCTACTGACGCGGACACCATACTCAACCAAACAGCGCTGTTGCGAGGTCGGGGTGGCCGCCGACCTCACGTTTTAGAGAGAAATGGCAATTTGAGAGAGATTCGGCAGAAATCAAGTGGATCCGACCTCAGGACAGAGAGACACCGATCCAGCGGGGTATATCTATCACCCTTGGATCCATTGCTAAATTTTGGGCACAAAAAAACCGGCTCACAGGCCGGTTTTTCGTCGAAAATCCCACGATGAGTGGTCTCCGCAGGTATCTTGGTGAAGCAAAAGCCATTGAGATCAAAACTTCTGAGAATTTTGGGGAGAGCGTTCGATTCCCTATTGATCTGCAAAAGTAAGAGATTATGCTCTTGCGATCTATTCTCAATTTTCCTGAGATCAGCTAACCCAATGTCACGACCCCCTGAACGGAATCATCAAGCCCGATGACCGTGAAGCCGTGTGATTTCTATTTCCACCACTTATTTAAAAGTTGAATCTCTGCTTTCACAGTATGATGGGGCGTGGTCGCCTATATTTTTAGAACCCCACACTTTTCTTACTCCAATTCATCCATTAGTTCCTGCATGGCTTCCTCCAACTCCTGCATCACAGCTTTCCATTCAGATCTGGAACGTCCTTGGGTATTAATGGGGGTTCCCACTCTTACACGGACCGTACCAGGCGTTTTTATAAATGTTCCCTTTGGCCATACACAACCTGCATTGTGTACCACGGGCAAGATGGGTACCCCCATGGTTAGGGCTAAGCGGATACCACCGGGATTGAATCGACCCATTTCGCCTATTGGAACGCGGGTTCCTTCCGGAAAAACCAATACCGAGTGCCCCTGTTTTAAAGCGCTCTGTCCATCTTTAAGTAGTGTGGTGATGGCATGGCGGGGATGGCCACGGTCAATGGCAATCTGCTGGCTGGTGGCTAGCGCCCAGCCATAGATGGGTACGCGCAACAGCTCTTTTTTGAGTACAAAAATGGCGTTGGGGAAAAGGCCAAAAAAACGAATGGTCTCCCAGGAAGATTGATGTTTGGCCATGATCACGCAAGGTTGATCAGTTGGCCTGCTCTGCAAACCTTGGACCTGTTCATCCATACCACAACACCACCCCAACAGATCTCGCCCAACAAAGGTTCCCCACCAACGGATAGCCCCCCGACGTAAAGCCAGAGTGCCTGGAACCAGGGCCAGAACCAGTACGGTGAGGGATAAACCCACAGTAACCGGTTGAGAGATGATATAGAAGAAAATGGATCGGAGGGCTTGCATGGCCATGCCTTCACCTTTGTAATGTGGCCAAAAAAAGCCTGTTGAGTAACGTGATACGGCGATCAAACACCATGAAACCCCTTTTTGAGTTCATAACGAACAGGTGTGACTTAGGCGTTGAGGGCCATCTTTTTTGGAAGGGTAATGTGGTTGTGCAACCGTCTAAAAAGAATAGCTAAGTTTCAGGCTTACGTAGTCATTATCCGCATGATGACCGAATTGGGATCCCGCGACGCCTCGGAAACTCTGCATGCGTAGCCGCAACGTCACATCATCACGGATGGTGTAGTTAACATCCATGTAGTCCATGCTATCGCTATCGTTCAACCCGAATGCGCCACCTACGGTCAGCCCCCATGTGTCATTGATATCAAAGTTCAGACGGCTGATCAGATAATCCTGAAATGGGCGGGCATCCATGGAGGAGAGCACATAATTGCTACGGGATTGATGGTCGGTGCGTAGATCACCAGCCCACTCCAAGGTCCAACTCAGTTCATTGCCCCCCAGGCGTAAGGCCCAATCACTCTCGGTATAGGCAAAACCCAAGGTCACTTTCAGAAAATCATCATCGCTGTGGTCCGGTATATGTTGATACTGCAGCTCACCATAATATTTAAGCGACTCATCCACATAGGTTAATCCGCCCATAACCCCCAAAGCTCGGGGAAAGATTTTATGGTACTCAAGGGCCAAGCCCGTGGGGTTGGTCGCATAGACGACCGGGAAGGGGCTCAATCCATAATAGGCGGAGGCGGCAAAATCATAGCCTTCACGGACCCCTTGGTAGTGTACGGCGTAGGTGGCATTTTCAAAAGAGATGGGGCGGATATCGCTATTTAAGGTGGTGTTGCCTGCACCAAGAAGCGCTCCTGAGAAAAAACCATCTGCTGAGGCGCTACCCATCCAGCGAGACTCTTCCTGCAGTCCCGCATAGCTGCTATCCATTGGAATCACCACCAAAGAGAGGGTGTCATCTTCCAAATAGGTGCGGTAGCGCACCATCCAGCGCCCTTGTTGCATGGGGTGTGAGGGAATGGAAGCATCGCTTTGATCAAATTGATCCATAGGGGAATAGAGATCCGCTACGCCCCAGTTCAGCCGGGTTTTACCCAAGGACAGATCATAATCGTCCTGCTCATAGGTCAAAAGCGCTTGGGTTACATCCAGGTAAGGCGTATGAGCCGCAGCTGCATGCAGTTCATTAAACACCCCTTGTTGAGGGTCTGGTGTCCTCAGCCGCATGTATCCATCCAGATTAAAAACCAGATTATCGCTTAGGCTCCAGATGGAAGTGGTTGAGAGCTGAACCATAGGGTGAAGACGCTCATCCTCTTCATTAACGCTGTCGGAACGATTGTTTGCTGGGTGCAGAAAATAGTCCCCAGCCAGCTCAAGCTTGTTTTCCATGGAGACTTCCAGTCCATGAGCAGAGGGGGGCAGCGTGCAAAAAAGCAGTGCCAAAGCCCAAAGCCATATGGAGGGAAAAAACAGCAACGGTTGGTGACTCATGGTAAAATACAAACTTTCTGAAGCGTTTATACAGAGTAGGCCTACTGCCTTTGCTCTGGGACATGCAAGCCGCCCTATTTAAAAGGGTGCGTGTCTGTTTTTAAGCTGTTTAATCAGATATCCAAATCCCGCCCCTCCATGCGCACACACATTTCCTCGAACCTTAAGGCCATGATATTGGCCAAATTACGATAGAATTTACGGGCGATATGGGGGTAGAGCTTAAGGGCATGATCAATCTGCTTAGCATTAAACTGAATAAGGACCGAATCTTCCCGCGCGACAATATTGGCCGTTCGCAATGTCAAACCGGTATACCCCATTTCACCAAATATCGCACCAGGCTGGAGTTCGGTTACGGGTGTTTCGTGACCATCTTTGATGATCATCACATCGGTCTGTCCTGAAAGCAGTACAAACATATCCTCACCCTGCTCCCCTTGGCGAATGATGTATTCCCCTTTTTTCACCCGATGCATATGGGAGAGCAGGATCGTTTTACGAATCTGGTACCGGGTCATGCCTTGGAACAGCGGGCTTTCCTTAAGGGCGGTGGAACCAATTTTCAGGGAGATGATATCCCAAATGGTCACCAGACGGACCTTGCGTAGGAAGATCGGTGTTACAAAAAGATCCGCCAGGGCTGCTGTTGCCAAACCAACCGCACAGAGTATGCCAAAATCGGCGACAACCTGGAAATTGGAGAACCCAAAGATGAGAAAGCTCACGCACAGGGAAACGGAGGTGGTCAGAACCGCCACAACCTGGGAGGTCAGAGCGGTTCGCACCGCATGACTGGGGCTGGGTTCCCCTTTGGATGCCAAAGAGTATCCCGTTAACAGGTGGATGGTGTCATCCACAGCGATACCCAAGGCCACTACAGTGACCAGTACTGTACCGGGATTAAGGGAGATATCAAAAATAGCCATCACCCCAAAAATCACAAAAGCGGGCAGTACATTAGGAATCAGTGAGACCGCCCCTAACGCCACCGAGGAGTACATGAAAGAGATCAGCACAAAGATGACCAACACCACGATCATAAATGATTTGATCTGCTCGGTAACCAAGGCATCACTGGTACGGTTAACAAGGATGTTTTCACTGATGATACGGAAAGCAAACCGCCCCTGAGAGAGCGTTTCGATTTTCGCACTTATATCGCTAATAACCTCCTCAAGGATAATGGAGTTAGAGATGTTATGGCGTACCACCAGGGCCGCTTGCTGCATCTCACTATCGATAAACTGGGACATATCCCCACGCTGGAAAAAAAGCATGTACTGCTCAATGAGCGCCGCATCATTCGGGATGGAGTAGTCAATGCTTTTTCCACTGGTTATTTCACGATTGACATAGGATATATGGTCGGCAATGGACAACACATTATCAAAATAGCCACTCGCTTTGAGCATGTTTTGAATGGACTGAATCAACTGCATGTTTTCTGGTTTCAGAAAAGCACCGCTCTGCTTGCCATCCAAGGTTAGGTAGAACATCTGGATGCCTGCGATATCTTGATGCATGCGCTGGGCATCAACCACCACCGGGTCATCACTCTTAAGATAGCTTAATGGATCATTATTACCCTGCAAGGTTGATCCCATACCGATACCAATAATGGCCACCAGCGCCGCGACCGACAGCACAGATTTGGCGTGATGCTCCGAAAGACGGGTGGCCATAACCAGAACATGCCTAAACAGCCTGGACTGTTTTTTCTCCTCTTTATTATCCTTTTTCTCCAACGGTCCAAAATGGCGTAGGTAGAGGGGGACCACCAGCATGGTGGCAAACAGGTTACAGATCATGCCCAACGAGGTAGCGATGCCAAAATCCTGCAAAATTTTGATGTTGCTAAAAATGCTCGAACCAAAACCGATGGCTGTAGTGCCAGCCGTTACCAGGGTGGCAATACCGATTTTTTTCATCATGCTTTGAACACCAAAGGCACGAATCTCATGTGGCTTTTTGCCGGTTAAGTCCGTCTGATGCAAACCATGGTAGTAGGCCCCGACCATATGGGTATCTTCGGTGGATCCTACGGCGATAAGCAATAAGGGCAAACCACTACTGATCAGGTTCAAGGGTACATCCATCAAACCGAGGAACCCCATGCACCAAACAATGCTGAACCCTGCTGTGATCAGGGGTAACACCGCTACTCGGATAGAGCCTAAAAACAGTGAGATGCCAATAATGATAATCAGCCCAGAAATGGGGGTCAGCAGATGCATGTCATGGCGAATACCCCGTTTGGTTCCTGCATTGATGCGGGGGGTGCCAATTTGGAAAATCGTATCAAATTTATCCCGAACCGGTTCTACAATGGCTTCTACTTGATCATAAGCCCGGTCCACCAGGGTGTCGTCATCAAAACTGTTTCGAATACGCACCGAAATCACAGTGGTGCGCATATCCTCAGCCAGCAAGTTTTTCATTACAAATGGATTGTCACGGGCATAACGCTGAATACGTTCAATCTCTTCAGCGTTCTCCGGCACATAGTCCATTAGAGGGGTCGTATCCAGATCTCCATCCACATTGCGGACATTGGCCACTGTGAGCAGGCTCTCGACCTTTTCCACAAAGGGCAACTGTTCTAAAGCGACATGAAGTTCTTCAAGCAGAATCAACTTTTCAGGAGTAAAGAGTTTGGCATCCTTAATATAGACCTGGGTGGCCAGATCCGAGCCAAAGGTATCCACCACCTGATCATAGTAGCTCTTGGCTGGATCGTTGGGGTCAAACAGTGAGGATTGGCTGGCATCCACCCGTAACTTGCCAATACCAGACAGCGCCACTGCGGTAAGGATGGAGATAATGATCAACGTTGCCAAACGATGACGAAGACTGAACAGAAAAAGCGTCTGCAACATGGGCCTGCTCCCCAGGTTAATAAAAGTGCCCTAAAAGGGTTGGGTAGGGGGAGAACGTTTAACGCATGTGCTTCTTACGCTTGAGATAACGGTGGTTGAATATCTTGGGATCCACCGCATCACCGCTAAAGGACCAACTTTCAACCAAAGAGCGGGTTTGATGTTGCTCCTTGAGATTATCCATTAAGGAGAGTTTAGGGCGCCAAACCCCTTCAACATTTATTGCTTCTTGCACAGTCAGGGTTTTAACCAATTTTTTACTGCGCCGGGCAAAAAACTGGACCTGCATTTCCAGCAAGGTCTCTTTATCAATGGTCAGCCTGCGGTAGCTATAGCCTGTGCTCTTTTTGGTATTTTTGGCTGCCGGATAGGCATCTACCACATAGCTATCTCGCCCATTGAATGGTGTATCGGGTTGGCGTTCATAGCGGAAGTTGTTACGGTTTTCTGAAACCAGATCTTCATTGGCAAAATCGGTACCCATAAAGTAACTGCGTTTGCCCCCCCCCACTACCCTTTTGAGCTTGCCTAGGGCTGGTAGAAAGGTCCATTGATCATCTTCCCCACTCTGTTTTTCCCAACTAAGCGATGCAACGCCCTTAACCCCTTTGGGGGCCTTAAAAACCAGCAGATATTTGGATAGCCCATCCTCAAATTTACGGGCAAACCGATGCATGGTTCTGGCTTTCTCTTTACCTGAACGATCAATCAAGGTCATGGTGGTGACGGAGAACTCTACATCCTTGTCGTTGAGTTGGGCTTTCAGGTCCATGATCTGCCGACCTGTGTGTGTCTCACCAGCTTCAACAGGCATAACCCATAGTGTGAGAAGGGCTAAAAAAGTAAGGATTGTGGTGTGTGTCCATGTCTTCATGAAGTGACCCCGGTTATGTCTACCACACACCATGATGAACTTGGTGCGGTGACTGTAAAGTTATGTCTAAACAGGGGTAGGATCACCCTATGTGAGTCAGCTATCCGTCCGTTTAACCGGAATATCCCAGGCCCAAGCCCCCACTATGATTCTGCCAAATCAAACACTGCTCGTCCACTCCCATGTCATTTTGACTGCAAATGTGAGCAGTTAACGAAGATGAGGAAATTCCACCAGGCCCTTGTACAGCCCTTTGTATTGGCCGGTTTTGCAACATTGAGATATATCTATTCTGTAACTTTAATTCTTTGCCCTAAAAGCCTGTTCTTACGCAGTGACTGTTCATTCTGTCATTGTGGTATTCGTTGCCTAAGCTGGGCAAATAACATTAAAGAGTCGATCGTTCAGAAACCTGTTTGATTGGCGGGTTCCAAGGTTGATTCCTGGGATGACATGAAGGTCTGTATCCAGAAAAGCAGCCAAAGAAGCCTCAGCTTCTTCAAAATGAGGCGGAGGTTATAGCCAATCCCTGAAATTAGGGCATTCAACTGGTCACCGCGCACACCTCGGAGAAAGTTTCTATCCAACCGGCCCTCG
>NZ_JBAHUQ010000026.1 GCF_036689865.1 Magnetococcus sp. PR-3 | reverse complement strand
GGAATTACTGGAGGCCCATGGCCACAAATTGCTTCCATTGCCACCCTACAGTCCAGACTTTAATCCAATTGAGCAAGCCTTTGCTGTTCTGAAAAAGCGCCGAGAGTTTGCTCAACCCCCACCATCAATTGAAGACTTATTGATGTGTGATTTTGGTTTCACCTGACTATATAAGGGTCAAATTTTGGGTGCCACCCATCAATGGGAAGGTAAACGGATAGAAGGGTAAGGCTAGGTTTTAATCGTTATATGGGTAATTTCACTGGGGGCCAATACCCGTAAAGGGGGCCCCCAATAGCCTGTACCTCGGCTGACATAAATCTGTTGCCCTGGTTTATGAGTATGCAGCCCAGCCAAATAGGGTTGTGCCAGCTTGACCAACATGCCAAAGGGAAAAATCTGTCCACCATGGGTATGGCCACTGAGCATAAGATCACATCGCTGATGGCTAAATTCTTCAATGGCTTTGGGTTGATGGGCCAGAACAATGACAGGTTTGCTGGTATCGACACCGTGGTAGGCTTGTGGCAGGTTTGGGGGGTGTAAGTTCCACCGTTTGCCAAAGAGATCACTTATCCCCACCAGATAAAACCCCTCTTTTTGTAGGCTGTTGTGATTATTGAGCGGCACTATATCTAGAGTCTGCAAATGGTCCAAAACATCATTTACCCTATGAAAGTATTCATGATTTCCGGTGACAAAATAGGTGGGTGCCTGAATATTCTTAAGGGGTGCTAAATCTTGGGTAATCACGGAAGGGTGCTGGTCAACCAAGTCGCCTGTTATGACCACCAGGTTTGGTTTTAAGGCATTGGTTCGGTTAACCAGATCTTCTATAAAATCTCGTTTAATCGTTCGCCCTATATGGACATCAGTAAGCTGTACGATGGTGTAGTTCTGTACGGGAAAATCTGGAATGTGAACCTGCACCTTTTTTACTTTTGGTGCTGTACTGCCTTGCCAAAAGCCCTGCAAAAGATAGGAAGATGCCCCAATGAGCATGGCAAAATCTAATAGCCGTTTTAGGCTGTTCCTCCGATGGTGGCTAAAAGGTATGCGGTGGGCGGTGGTCTGCAGTACATCGTAAAGAATGGCGACGATAAACAGCATAAAACTGATTCCAACAAAGCTACTTAAGCCTTGGGTAAGTAACTTTGATGTTGGTAAAAGATCTAAAAATCGATCACCAAAATAGAGCATTTCCCCCAGGGTCAGCGTGAAGAAAACAACAAACCCAAAGCGTTGGGCACGTGGGCCGACTTTGCAGAAAAAACGACGGTAACTATAGAAGTTAATAAGTGTTAGACAGGTTAGAATGATCAGAACAAAGCGCAACTGTGCTCTCCACGTTGTTAAAGCAAGGGGTGGGGGTATTGTGTTGGATTAGGTGAGAGGGTTCAATGTTCCTAACGTGAGAAAAAGTAGAGAGTAGAGTGTGGTTGGGGAGGGAGAGGGATAAGCTTTTTTATAGTCTGGAGGCTAGCACCGAGGCGTTGTTGGTTCTCAGCTCGGCTAAGTACTTCAAATCTTGCTTAGTGTCGGATATCTGGGGATCCAGACATAATCTGTTAAGGATAAGTCTTAACCGCTTGCGTGTACTTGTTACCATTCCAGCTTAGGTGTGATTTCTCCAACCCATTACAGGATGCGAAAGAAAGAGGGTTGGTCTAAACCTGAGCCAACTGTAACAGGATTACCGTAGCGCGTCTGACCATATTTTCCATGATGTTGAAACCCCTTGAACAGAGCTGAAATGATCGTTTTCCTTCGTTGATATTTAGTTAGGGTCTCTCACCCCTTGCAAAAAATCACAAAAAAAGCCCCGATCTAAAAAGGATCAGGGCTTTTATCCATCGTATAACGCTCTTGGGTGTATGGTGTATCAGTTACCCCAAGGCATAAAGCGGTTCATGAAGCTCATAGGGCGGGCGGCCCCCCCTACATCATACCCTAAGCGGGCCATGTTGTTGGTCATGATATGCATAGAGGAGCTCATCGCCGCAACATTCGCTGAAATAGGCTCCAGTGTGTTGAGTTTTACGGACATATCTACCACCGCAACACTCATCACATCCACACGAGAGGCCATTAAAGTCACGTTTTCAGACATGGTTTCCATATTCTCAGACATGCTTTGCATATCTACCGACATGGTTTCCATATTGTCACTGATGTACTCCAAATGGGTACTCATGACCTCCATATTATCCGATAGGCTTTTAATATTGGCTGTCAGTGAGCCCATATTCATGCCCATTTTTGGATCTATGGAGGAGGCCATAGAACGCATATCTTGGGTCAAGCTAAAGATTAGAAAAAAGCCGTACATGGCTAAAATGATAAAAGCAAACAGGGAGGGATAAACAATAAGCTCCCAACGTTTGGCACTTTTATCAAAGCTTTTGGCAAACTGATTGAGCACAGTTGCAGAGCAGTTGGTACACTCTGAATGGTTACCCACAGGAAAGATGGAGGGCAAACCACGAGGAGGCTCAGCACCTTGGCTTGCCAACTTCTCCTCTTTGCTCTTCTCCGATCCACCTTTGAAACTTTTCATAAAAATCTCCTGCCCAGACCAGTGAACTCACATCTTAGTGTGACCCGTGGTTCTCTCATTATGATGTACCTAACAGCCGGTACCTTTGGAACCTTAATTGGGATAGCGTTCTGATATCAGTAAAAGTGAATATTAGTTTACCCTGTTTTACACAATTTTGCGTTTCTTTTTCTTATGCTAAGGCTTTTTCAAGCCGTAGCCAGCGGGTTGCTACGCGCTAAAGTTTGCTATTAGAGACACTGTTCATAGGGTTTTACCCTAACAATGCACGTCCCTACCACATAAGAGAGCGCTATGTCAGCCCTCACTTTTAAGCATATTCAGGTTCTGCAACCTCATGAATCAAACCGTTCCATAAGGGTCTCAGTACGCTTATAAACATGCAACAAACGCTGTATTCCACGTGATCTGCTGGCGCTCTTTTGTTTGAGACCACCCCGCGTGTCTATTTAAGGCCCGTTACCCAATGGCCTAAATCTCTGTGCAAATAGGCGAATGTCATGGCAATGCCGTGATCATTTTAGGCGGTTTTACGCTTTTTTTTCCCGCCTTTGGTGGCTTTTTTCTTTTTTTCGCTGCTTGCAGCCAGTTCTGGATAGAGTAGTTTGGCCAGGGCGTAGAACTCATCGGTTGCTTTACTGCGTTTTGAGAGTTCAAAAACCGCCATGCCTTCACTAAAAGAGCGGCGATATGCGGTGCGTTGACCAATACGACAATCCAAAACCTGTATGTCTGGAAGCATATGTAGGGCTTCCTCGGTTTCATCACTCTCTTTAAGCCCGGGGTGTGTATCCGCCCGGTTCACAAAGAGTAAGACCTGGGGCGGTGTTTCTACCCGCATGGTGGCTTCTTTCACCATATTCAGAAACCGCTGGGTCGACCAAACATCCGCTTGGCTGGGTGGAACGGGAACAAGAATGCGCTGAGCGGAGGCTATGGCTTGACGCATGGCCCAAAGATTTGAAGCCCCCACATCGACCAAAATTTCATCATCCGCATGTTCCCGAAATACCTTACCAGGATCACTATCAGGGCGGTAAATGGTTAAGTCTGGATCGCCACTCTCTTCACGACGCACTTCGTTCACGTCGCTCAGCGTTGCTTGAGGATCCAGGTCAAAAGCCACCACACTTTGGTTTAGCCGCGCCAGCCAGATGGCGAGGTTAAAGGTGATGGTGCTTTTGCCGCAGCCCCCTTTGAGGTTGCCTATGACGGTAATCATGGTTTTAGTCCACTTCCGTCCCGATGCTACGTGTGGTTAATGAAATTGAGTTGCCGTAGTGTCCGCCCTATAAAGCGGCACTACTATAGCATCGGGCTATAGGGGATGGCAGGGAACACGTAACGGTTCGCGCTGCGCTAATCAAAAAAAGAATCTAGAGTTGTAAGATCAACCCGGTGACGGCCTTTGCCGCTGGTCATTGTAGAGCTATTTTGGGTATACATTCAAAAAAGGATGTATGACCCCGTCCATCGAACGGTTAGCAGTGTGGTACAAACAAGCCTGCCCTACCCAAATAAGGGTATACCTAACCGATAGATGTAAAAAAAGGGCGGCAAAGCCACCCTTTTTCTTGAAGAGGTAGGCTGGGCACAAGGCCCAGCCAAAGCCTCTATCAAGTCACCCTTACAGGTGTTCCATGCGCTAATTACTTAGCTGCAGGAGCAGCAGGGGCCTTAGGTGCGGCCCAAGGAGCACCATAAGGAGCTACTGGAGCTGCAGGGTAGCCGTAAGGAGCATAGCCGTAAGGAGCATAGCCATTGTAGCCGTTGTAGCCGTTGTAGCCGTAGCCGTTGTACATGTTGGAGTTGCCAGTAGCATTACCAGACATGTTGAAACCGAAGTTACCGGAACCAGTGCCATTACCAACACCATTACCGAAACCGTTGCCTAAACCGTTGCCATTACCCCAGCCTGGGCCGTTCCAAGGACCACCCCAGTTATTGCCCCACCATGCGTCAGCTTGGGAAGCGGAAACCATAACGGCACCACCCATCAGGGCGGCAATAGCGAGAACGCTCAGCTTTTTCATTGTCAAACTCCTAAAAGGTCAAAGTGTGTGTGTTTCTACTAAACAATCAGAACGTTCGATACGTTCGTACTTACTCTGGCAGTGAGATAACTCTTACCACCATCTAGGTGCACCACCCCAAGGTGTGCCCCAACCGGGACCGTTCCAAGGTGTACCGCCCCAACCAGGACCACCAACACCAGGTCCGCCCCAGCTATTCCAAGGTGCGCCATATCCGCTGCCCCAACCATTGGTTAGTGCGGAAAAGTCACCACTGATATTCAGGTTAAAACGACCATCACCGATGCCGTTACCCCAGCCATTACCATTACCCCAACCGTTGTTGCCCCAACCGTTGTTGTTGCCCCAACCAGGACCATTCCAGGGAGAACCCCATCCACCAGGACCACCCCAAAAAGCATCAGCTTCGGAAGAAGCCATCACACCGGCCGTTCCAAGAAGTGCGGCGAGCATTAAAATTTTGGCTGTCTTCTTCATGATTAATCTCCTTAACACCTACAGTCCGTTCACATCCTAAAGCTCTTTGCTTTCTCGCCCTGACTGCAGGTGAGTGAGCCTTCGATTCCCCGACGTTGTCGGTGGTTATATGGTTGATCATTTCTGTGACATTTTGATGACAAAAAATGATCTTTTACCCTTTTTACGATTCTGTTACTACCGCTACACATCTGTTCAAAAGTCTTGATAGAACATATGTTTGTCGGTTAGTTGTTACATTCCAGATAACCCTCTTTAGACGGGTTAACAGAATGTGACCAGAAACTACCAGGGTCTTGTGTTGCCGATAGGATTTCCCCATCCTCTATGGTTCCAGAGTCCACCATCCCAGGCATCTCGCCAGGGGCTTTGGTTGGTGGTCCAGCCCTGTGCTGGATCCAGCCACATGCCAGGGGTTATACCCTGACCGTCGCCACCAGGCCAAGAACCAGGACCGCCATGACCGGAAGTGGCCTGATCATCCCAGGGTGACGCACCATAAGGTGTGTGACCTTGAAGATGATCTGGAACAATCCGATCGGGTGTCCAGCGTCCATAAGGATCATTCCATCCTTGATCCCATCCCCGGTCCGGGGTGTTCCAATCTGTCCCTCCACCCGATGGTGGCCAGGGATACCACTGTTGAGCCTCTGGGGGTGGCGCGCCATATTGGGTCACACCCCAAGGGTCATAATGTCTCTGCCGAACCCTTGGTAAGCGTCGGTTGGTGGAAGGTGCAGGTTCTGAAAATCTGCGATCTTCTTGCCACGCACGACTCTCCATCGATGGGCTAGGGCGATCCTTATAGCGTCGGCGTTGATCTTGATAACGCCGGTCCTGCTGTTCACGCTCATACCGGGGGGCCTGATATCGGGGCCGCGCTTCTCGGTAGCGAGGTTGTTCGGATGTTCCGCCCTGGCCAAGCTCTCGGCTAAAGCCACGCATAAACTGTCCAAACTGCTTGCCCAGGTAACCGGCTCCATCTTGCATCTGTTGAGCCGTTCGATCCTCCTGAGCCAGCACAGGATTGGTCAGTAACATTCCCAATCCCAGTAGCACATACCCTATCCTGTTTCGACAAGGAGAGCGGGCGACTAAAGGTTTTTTCGAAAAGCCGTTTCGTAAAACACGCACCATGCTCATGTTGTGTATGTTTTTTCGGAAACCGTATCGGGTTTTCATCTGCCAAGGCCTCACACACTGGTCGGCCATGAATGTGATCTGTGGTCTCGATCGTTGTGACATAAATGAAACAAGTTACTGAGAGTTGGTCACAAATCAAATATCATGGTTTTCTAATATACGGACTCATCCTGAAAATACAAATAAAAAATTTTGATTCTTGACATTTTTTTCTATCAAGTTACTGAGCTGTCATAGACGGCTTTTCTTCCATTTTACGATATTCTTTTGGAATTTCAAAAAGATCATGTGCGGGTTCGATGAGCTTTAGATGACGCATGGAGACGGTTGTTCCATCGGCATAACGTTCCCGAATAGGGAGTTTTAGCTGTTCATCTATCCATAAAACAGCATATGTTTCGATGCGGTTGTTACGCTTGTGTTGTATTTTCCAGCGTTTTGTCACACGACCAGAGACCATCTCTTCACGCATTTGCACACATTGAAACTGTTGTGTCTGTTGGCAGAGAGAGCCTTTTTCATGGGGTAGGGGGGGGCGTAGGGGGCCAGACGCCGCTTGTTCGATATAGCGGCGGGTATTAGGAAAGAGTAACCACTGTTTTTGCAGGTCTGTACGGATAATTAAAACCACAGGCTGCCCATCACGGACAGCCTCGGTACGAAGGCCCAAAGTGCTAAAAAGCATGCGGCCCTGATCCACTTTTTTGGAACCAGGCAGGCTACGGTTAACCTGTGCACTAAAAGGGTGCCCAGGCAGGTAGATAGAGGGTTGGGCGGTTACATGTGCGGTGGGCCACACGCATAACAGCAGTGCCAACAGCCCAAATTTAAACCAGTGATCGGGTTTCATACCATCTTCCAACCCAGTGGATTTAGGAATCAACGAAAACTGCCTTCCACATTGGGCGTGGCCCAAGGGTCATAAGAAGGGCGGGACTCTCCATAAGAATCCAGACTCCAGGGTGAAAAGGGGCCTCGTTCTCGACCAAAAGTGGTATCCCAGGGATTCTGGGAAAAGCCACCATCCCAATCATGATGGCGACGGTCTCTCCAGCGACGGTCTTCATACCGATCCCGTGTCTGTCGTGAATGACGCCAGCGTTCACGTTGGTAACGGTCTTCATCCCAGCGTGAAGGACGGTTGTGATCAAAACGCTGATCGCGTTCTTCAGCTCTAGGCCGATAAACCTCTTTTTGACGTAAGGGTACTTCACCCCAGGGGCGGCGGTGATTGTAGTTCGGTGGGGTAGGGCTGTCGTAATAGCCACTGCCATAGCGGGATGACTGATCTTGGCGATTAGGCAGATGCCCCCAACTGCGACCCTGCTGGGGTTGGGTCTGGGTATATCCACGGTTGGAGCTGTCATAAGCCTCACGGGGAGGCTGATTCCAACTACTGCTGCTCTGAGCAAACACGGGTGTAGACAGGATGACGGCCATACCCAGGGATGCTGCAACGGTGAGGTGAATACGGCTAAAAACAGTCCTCATGACGATCCTCCATGTGCAGGCTCTGTCAAATTTGGCTTTTCGCACGCATGCCTTAAGGGTGTGCGCGCCATGCTTAAATTGAACAGATACCTGCCAAATGCGCTGTCTCCCCCCCACGGTTCGTCAAACGCTTATCTGTTGACCCCATTGTATTGGAGTCTTGAAGAGGGTGGGGGATTCCCCGAACCTCTCGAATAGGTGCCGGTCGATGGTTGCGAGGACCAGCTACTGCTGTTGTTACGCCCTGATCCACTCGGCCAGTTTCCTGGTAAGGTCGGGTTTGCACTGGGTACGTAACCAGATGTTCCTTGGCGATCATAGGGGCTTTGTTGGGGGGCGCCATAACCCTGTGGGGATTGTGAACGATACCCTGACCCTTGATCCGGGTAGCGATCATACCCGCCATAATTGCCCCGGTCTACCGGTTCCGATTGATGTTTGGGGTAATAACCATAGCTCGGTGGTTCCGGGCTTGGGTTATACCCGCCACGATCATTCCGGCTTTCAGGGTAGCGGTCATACCGACGTTCTGAGTAGCCCCGATCATCAAACCCTGCAGGTGGTGGGGTGTAGCGGCGCTCATCATAGCCCCGGTCATAGCCCCGTCGTGCACGATCATAGCGGTTATCTGGATAATCTAAAGGATCTTGATAGCCACGGGAACCATAATAGGAGTCACCATAGCGCCCACGCTCATAATCCCGTGAATCATCCTGGCGACGGTCACGACGTTTCTCCCCCATCCAACGATCTGGGGTGAAACGATCCATCCAGTTATCCCGATCCCGGCGATCCCGACCCCGATCCCGATCCTTATCAAACATCTCACCAGGATTGAAATCATCCATCATGCGATCCATGGGGTTGTTCATCCCAAAGCCACCGGGCATACCACCAGGCATTCCACCAAAGCCACCGGGCATACCACCAGGCATTCCACCCCAACTATATCGCCATGGATTACCACCAAAGTCACCCCAATCCATGGCGTGTGCGCCCACAGAGAATGTGGCGACGCCGACCCCTAAAGCAAGGCCAAGTAGCCTGCTGCGGTAGGTGTGACCTTGATGCACTCTGAATACCCTAACAACGGCCAACATGGGCGGCTCCTGATCAGGTTTTCAGGCGGATGCCGCGGCGCTTGCCACGACCACCACCACGGGTGGTTTCGGTGTTTTCGTCATCTCCAGAAGCCTCAGGCTTAACAGGTTCTGGAATGGCGACATTATCTTGAGCTTCCAGATCTGCTTGTGTCTTCTGTTCTTCAGCCTTTTTCTGAGCGGCGGTTTTACGTGGTGCACGCTTTTTAGGCTCTGGCTTGCTCTCAGTTTTCTCTGCGGCGACCTCTGCTTCGGGTTTGGCCGCGGTCTTACGGGTAACCGTTGCCCGTTTACGGGTTGGTTTAGGCTTCTCTTCCCCCGTAGCGTCCGCCTTGGTTGCGGTGGTTTTACGGGTCGCGGTTACACGCTTTTTGGGCGCTGCTTTGGTGGTCGTTTCCTTTTTGGCCGCTGGGGCTGACTTTTTCGCCACAACCCGTTTGCGCGGAGCTGGCTTTTTAGCCGCAGGCGCTTCAGCTTCTGTCTTCTCTTCCGCAGTTTCGGTCTTAGCTTCTACCTCAGCCGGGGGCTCTTCAGCTACGGGCTCAGGTGTTTTGGCTTCCGCGGTAGCAGCCTTCTCCTGTGGTGCCGCTTTCTCAGCAGTGGTCTGAGCTTCAGACGCTGCAGGGGGGCTCATGGGGGTGTGGGGTAGCGGGGCCGGTTCAAATTGCGCCGGTACCAGATCAGCCTCTGGACGTTTAAAGGCCCAGGATGCACTCACACAACCCAAGGGGATAACCACCAAGGTCAGTACGGTTGAGACCAATGCACCCGCCAGCAAGGAGATGGCCATACCCTGGAAGATATAGTCACTCAAGATCACACTGGAACCCGCGACCAGGGCCAATGCCGTAATGACGATCGGACGGGTCCGGGCTTTACAGGAGAGGATCACAGCATCCTGAACGGAAGTACCTTTAAGAATCTCTTCCTGAGCAAAGTCCACCAGTAGAATGGAGTTCCGCACAATAATACCAGCCAGTGCGATAAACCCGATCATCGAAGTTGCCGTAAACTTGGCATCCATAATCCAGTGACCAGGGATAATCCCCATCAGGGTCAGAGGAATAGGCGCCATGATGATGGCAGGCAAGGTGAAGTTTTTAAACATCCCCACCACTAAGGCGTAGATAAACAGAAGGGCCACACCAAAGGCGATACCCATATCGCGGAAGGTTTCATAGGTTACGGTCCACTCACCGGTCCACTCAAAACCACTCTTGCTGTAAGTGTCTGGGGGACCAAGATAGGTGCCGGCAATCTTAACACCATCGGGAGAGGTGTAATCTTTGAGCATGCCTTCAATATCCGACATACCATAGATTGGGGCATCTAAACGACCGGTTACTTCACCTGTCACATACTCAACAGGGCGTAGGTCTTTATGATAGATGACGGGATCCTGGCTGGTCTTGACAAAGCGACCCAGTTCGCCCAACGGAATGGTACGGCCTGTGGAGGTCTGTACCGGCAGATCGGACAAGCTGGCGATTTGGGCCCGTACTTCCAAAGGTACCTGCAGGACGATAAAGGTTGGCTCCAGGACGGAACCGCGCTTGATATCCCCCAGTTTATGGCCGCCCATGGCCATGCCCAGGTTGCGATTAATGCTGTCTACAGAGATACCACGACGTACGGCTTTTTCAGTATCAACCTCAAAACGCCACACCTCATAGTCATCCTGAATGAAGGTGTCGACATCCACAATACTCTCGGAGCGTTTAAACATCTGCTCCAGATCCCGAGCTACCTGACGGCGTACCTCTGCGGTAGGTCCGGTTACTTCAGCCACAACCGACTGGAGTACAGGTGGGCCAGGAGGCATTTCAACAATCTGTACTTTACCACCCTGAGCATGGGCCATAGGGGTCAGTAGGTCACGGACCTGTACGGCGATGTCGTGTGAGGTCTTCTCACGTAAGGATTTATGGATCAACTGCACCTGAATATCAGACTGCCAGGACTCCTTACGCAGATAGTAGTGGCGAACCAAGCCGTTAAAGTTATAGGGCGAGGCGGTACCTACATAGGACTGCAGCGCCGTTACTTCAGGGACATTTTCACGAATGGTCTGGGTCAACTGCTGGGTCAGGTTGGCGGTTTTAAACAGTGCCGTACCCTCTGGCATGTTGATCACCACATTAAACTCAGGCTTGTTGTCCAATGGCAGGATCTTCACCGTCACATGGGTGGTGTAGAACATGGCACAGAAGGCAAAGAACACCACGATTAAGCCACCCAAAAAAGCCATACCTTTAAAGCGGCTTTCAATGAATTGGGGGATCAGCCAGTAGAAGAAGCGCTCCATCTTTTCGGCTTGACGGTGCTCTTTCTTGGCATGACGTTCCAGGTTGGTCATAGAGGGCTTTAAACGCTGGGCCAGCCATGGAGTGAAGATAAAGGCGGCAAACAGCGAGAAGATCATGGCCACCGAGCCCAGGGCAGGGATCGGTTCCATATAAGGACCCATCATACCCCGTACAGCACCCATGGGGATCAATGCCGCGATCACGGTAAAGGTTGCCAAAATGGTGGGATTACCCACTTCACGCACCGCATCAACGGAGATATCGGAGTCGGTTTTGCCATCCAATAGCCAACGTCGATAGATATTCTCCACCACCACGATGGCGTCATCGACCAAAATACCGATGGAGAAGATCAAGGCAAACAGGGATACCCGGTCAATGGTGTAACCCATAAGCCAAGCGGAGAAGACCGTCATCAAGATCACAACAGGGATCACGATCAATGTCACAATGGCCGGGCGCAAACCCAGGAAGAACCAGATCAAGACGGTAACGGCCATGGTGGCAATAAACAGTTTGAACAGCAGGTCGTTTACTTTTTCGTTGGCTGTCTGACCGTAGTTTCGTGTGACCGAAACATTGACGTTGGCAGGAATTAGGGTTCTCTTCAGCTCTTCTACTTTGGCCAAAAGACCGTTGGCAACGGTGACACCATTGGACCCTTTTTTCTTGGCGATATAGATGGTCACCGCAGAGGCACCATTGGCCTCAGGCAGGCCCTCTGCTTTAGAGGTGCCTGTGTAGTAATTGACCAGCTGTTTGGTCTCTGCTGGGCCGCTGAAAACACGCGCAACGTCACTAATATAAACAGGGACATTTTGACGGGTACCAACCACCAGACGTTTAATATCTTCAGCACTCTTTAAAAAAGAGCCGGTATAAACGCGGTAACCTGTATCACCAGACTCAGAAGATCCAACCTCTTTTTCACTGTTGGCGGAGCTGATGGTCTGGGCAATTTGATCCAGGCTGATATGGTGACCAGAGAGACGCTCAGGATAAACCTCAACCCGGATCTGCTCACTACGGCCGCCGATCACACCACCCTGGCTGGTATCAGGAACTTCATTAAGCTGCTGCAGCATATCCATGGCCAGAATACGCAGATAGGCATCATCAACCTGTTCAGACCATAGGGTTAATGCGACGATGGGTACATCGTCCACAGCACGAGGTTTGACCAGCGGTTGTGGCACACCAGGAGGAATTTTATCCATATTGGAGTGCAGACGGTCATAGAGCTTGACCAGGGACTCCTCCATATCCTGCCCCACATCAAACTCAACCGTAACCATGGCTTGGCCGCGCATGGACGCTGAGTAGACATGTTTTACCCCGTGCAGTTCGCTCATGATCCGCTCAAGAGGATCGGCCACCAGTGTCTCAACCTGGTCGGAAGAGGCCCCGGAGTACTGCACGAAGATATCTACCATGGGGACCGAGATCTGCGGGTCCTCCTGGCGAGGGGTGAGGATCAGTCCCATCACACCCATCGCAAGACAGGCGATCAGAAACAGCGGAGAGAGGGGCGAATGGATAAATGATTTGGCCATTCCACCGGCAATGCCCAAGGCATGGTCAGAGGAGGGGTTGGCGGTATCTTTATCGTGTCCCATTTGATCAGATTGCATCATCTTTGATCCCATAGTATCGCTGCCAATGTCCCGTATGGAAGGGGGGAGGGGGGTCTTCCCCAACCCAGCCTAACGAGACGCAAGATTGGCCTACCCGTCGACGTGGCGAACGGCCAATCCAAGCTCATACCCTGCACCAAAAGTGGTGGCAAGGTGGATATTACCCGTATTGCCCATGGATCACATGAGACACCGGGTTCAAGCGTTGGTTTTACTTCGGTACGACTACATAAAAAGGGAGTGCCGGAAACCGGTAACCACCCTTTAAAGTCAGCTGTGGTTTAGTTAACCACGGCATACTGATGGGCATTGCTCGAGAGGAAGGCCCGTTGTTCTTGTGTCCGTTGATTCGTCTTGGCCACCTTATTCTTGGGTGGTCCTATAGAGGTGCTTTAAATACACCTTCTTTTACTTGTTTCTTTTAAGTGTCCGTCTAAACGTAGGTCGTTATAAACCAACTATGCTTAAACTGAGACTTAACAGTAGGGGTGTTCGGTCTTGCATTGTTTGCGGTTCTTCAAACGGGAAAACGGCATACGGGTTGCCCCGTATGCCGTTGTATCCGTGCGCTTAGGGCGTCGCTGGTTTGCCGGAGCTGCCGGCGTTCCAGTTACTTCCTGGTCCGGGGGGGTTGATGATGATTTTCTCACCAGCCTGTAGTCCGGATAGAACTTTAACCATGTTGCCGTCCAGGGTGTTGCCACCGCGGCGGATCATGCGTAGTTCCATCTTACCGTTCATCTCGACATAGACAGAAGGTAAACTTCCGCGCCAAATGATGGCACTGACCGGAATAACCGGAATTTGCTCACCAGGGTTGGTCACATCAGGAATCATCACTTCCGCATACATGCCCGGTCCGCCAGGTACATGGCTTGGCAGGTCCAGCTTAACGGTGACGGTGTGGCGCTGGGGGTCTGCCATGGGGAAGACCTGAGCCACGCGGGTCTCAATCAAGGTGCCACCAACATCCAGGCGGGCTGGAATGCTCATGCCAGGTTTGATGCCAGGCATCAGACGGGCGGGGACATCCACCTTGATTTGAAGGTGACGGATATTGGCAAATTGAAGAAGCGGCATACCCGGTTGAACCGTATCCCCAACCTCCACGTGCTTTTGCACAATGGTACCATTAAATGGGGCAATGGTTCGGGTGTCCCGTAGCTTGGCGTCCAGTTCTTGAAGAGCTGCCTGCGCCTGCATCATCTGAGCACGTGCTTGATCAATGCGGGTGCCGGAGTCCCAAATCTGGGCACGACGGGTAACCTCGGAGTTGTCCGCACCGACCATGTCCGAGAAGGGACGCGTCATGTAGCGGTCAAACATTTTGGGAATGGCCATGCCGGAATTTTCCGACTCCATACGCGACCCAGAGTAGACCTCACGGGTATATTGCACACGGGAGTTGCGGAAAGACGCTTTGGCTTTAAGATACTGAGCATAGGCTGCACGGCGCTTAGCCAACAAATCATCTTCATCCAGGGCCACCAATACGGTGTCCTTTTCAAAAGACTTGCCTTCCACGCCAGCAATAAACTCCACTCGACCAGGCATCTGTGCCGAGAAGGAGACCTCCTTGAGGGGGACCACAGTACCACCAAGCATGGTATGTGCACCACTTTGAGCCGTCCCAACCACCACGGTTTTGTACGTACCTGCATGCATTGGTGCAGCAGCCAGTACAGTGGGGGCGGAAAGCATCCAGCACCCGAGAAGCGCGGCCGGAAGGGTCATGGGCAGATGCTTTTTCATCGACATGAGCCTCATCCTTAATAATAGGTCTAAGTATACGCCTCCTGCGTATACCTATTAGCGCTCCCGGATATGTTCTTTTTTTATCGTTATTGTACTGCCATTAATCTATTCATCGGACGAATGATGCATAGACTTTACAGTAAAGTGCATGAAGATGGGTCAAAGTCTCTCGATTGCATTTCTTTTATAGATAAGCAACCAGTAAAACGTTTGAAACTGCCCATTTGTTTCATGCTTGCATGAATAGAACAGAAGGATGACGGCCCTCTTTAACTATTCATGGTGCGGATCGCCTGGATCCAGGGGGTAGGGTAAAGTTTTTGGTCGCAGGCTTTGGCCTGTCTAAACATAAAAAATTTACCTTACCCATCCTGGCGATGATGGCACCCTGACTAGCCGGTCAGGGTGCCATACATGCACACAGGTGCAGTGAAGTGTGGGGTTATACCCGACCCATCACTGTAAAGCTCTTAATAAACGGACCAGCCATACGGGGGTCCTTGATCATGGCGCCATAGTCACCCACGTTGAACTTCAACTTGCGGGAGGTGTAGGCCATACCCAGACCCATGGTGCCCAGGCCTTTTTTGATCCATTTTTCCCAGCTTGCTTCGCCAGCACGCAGGTCCCAATTGATCTCTTGACCATTAAAAGCTGCGCCAGAAACGGCCTGGCCGTTCTCGACAACCAATACGCCACGGGGGGCGTCATCACCATCAATGCCGTAAGCAATGGTGGAGGTGAAACCAATTTTTTCTAATGCAGCAGCCAGTTCAGGCTCTTTGTTCCACTCTTCAGCAAAGCGTTGCATCCACTCTTCAGAAAACAGATCAGCCATGTTCAACACCTTATGTTTGGGTTTCGAAACGGTTAACCGTGGGTGAGTGAGCTGTTTGTTCATAAAAAGCTCTATTGTGGTCATTCAGCCAGCCATGCCGTCACCACAAAAAATACCACCCATCAAAGGCCAACAGTATACTCAAAAGTTCCGAAACCGCCAGCTTTTCACGCGCTGTTTTCGAAAAACATGAGCCGCCTTGCCGAGACGTGATCAATATTTCAAAACATAACAAGAAAAGTGTGACATACATCAATCCATAACATTAGATGATTCTAATATTAGAAATCAATGAAAAACGCCCAAAGCCTGTGTGACGCACAGTCGTAGGGCCTGAGTTATGGTTATCGGCGTGTGGGGGAAGGACTTAACCAAACAAAGCGCTAAAGTTTCTGAAAAGGTGCTAAATACACCATTTCTAAGTATAAAATTATCTATATCCAGGGTGTTTTAGGTAAAAGAAAAGCGGGATATCTTCGTAGATATCCCGCTTATACAGCAAAAGGTCGCTTCTTTTAAGCAGGTATTAATCCAGCAGGCACCCCTTCAACACCCCCACCACACACTTTGCTTAGGGCGCTGCTGACCCCAAACAGAGCCTCTTCCAAATTGGGGTGGTAGTAGGGCATCGCAGCCATTTGATGAACGGTTAAGCCCCCCTGTACCGCCCACACCAGCGTATGGGCCAAATGTTCTCCACGAGGTGAGATCAGCGTGCCGCCCAACAGATGCCCCGTCTGTTTATCGGCATAGAGCCGTACCATGCCTGCTTCAACCCCCATCACTTTGGCCCGGCTTTCGGTATGGATGGTGGCGCTGGCCATTTCGGCCCCTGCGGCCAGGGCTTCATCATAGCTCATGCCAAAAATGGCTATATTGGGGTCGGTAAAGATCACGCCCAAGTTGGTTTTGCGTTGGAAAGCCTGGGGGGATTCTCGCAGCACATTGAAACCGGCCATTTTGCCCTCTTCTGCGGCTTCATGGAAAATAACCCGGTCGTTGGTGCAATCCCCCGCAATATAGATGGGGGCCCCCTCGACTTTGGTGGTGGTGGGGTCAAACCGGGGAACGCCCCGTTGGTCCAGTTCAATACCAATGGTATCCAGACCCATATCCGCTAAGCGGGGGCGGCGACCAAGGCTGACCAGTACTTTTTCGACTTGAACATCCACATCACCGGCTTGTACCCGGATGAGGTTGTTCTCTCCTTCGGACAGTTCAGCGCCATGGCCAAGATGGATGGGGAACTGCTGGCTAAAGTGTTCCACAGCCATAGCCTTGATCTCAGGATCTTGTAGGTTGGCCACCGTATCCGCCAGATCCACCCCCGTGACCGCAACCCCCAGTGTTGACATGGCCTGTCCCAGTTCCAAGCCGATGGCTCCCAGCCCCAAAACAGCCATAGAGTTGGGCATCTCTTCTAACTGGAATAGCCCTTCACTGTCGATAATGCGGTCCCCCAAAGCTTGCCAAGGCTTGGGTATGACGGATTCAGAGCCCGTTGCCAGGATGATCGCTTGGGCTTGGATGGTTTGTCCGTTGACCTCAATGGTATCTTTGGCAATGAAACGTGCCCGACCTTGAATGAGCTTATCACCCAGGCCACCACTGACCCGTTCGCTGATCTTAGATGAGAGCATTTGGCTGATCTTACGGGCAAATCCGGTACCGGCCTGGGTGGCCATCTCTGGTGGGGATTCAATGAGCCCTTCTCGCACCATGCGTTGGGCGTTATGGTAGTCATCGGCTGTTTGAATAAGTGCCTTGGACGGCATGCAGCCTACCCGTGCACAGGTGGTGCCCAGGGGGCCTTGATCCACCAGTACAAAATTTTTGGTTTTCTGCCTGACTACACCCATGGCGTAGAGTCCTGCCGTACCGGCACCAATGATGATGACATCGACCTGCTGGCTCATTGTTCACCTCAAAACCGTATGAAAAAGTCCAATTATAAATCGTCTCTATGCAGCATAAGCTGCTGAGGGGGTACCCTAACAAACCCCAAGGGTCAAAGGTAGCGCTTTTCGTGCTCTTGTGGGGTAAGGGCCGTGAAGAGGATCGCGAGCGGATACAATGGATGCCGTGTTGGTAAAAAGTAGATTAATCGCCCTTGGGGATAAGGATAAAGCGGAGCATGCTCTGCGTTTTTTTAAGACGGGACCGGGGGGGTGCGGCAAGGGCGACCCCTTTATAGGGGGGCGTGTGGCGCATTAAGGCGTGTAGCCAGAACCTGCCGCCAGTTGCCATTAACCGCGCGCGCACATCTGCTGCATAGCCCCATACATGAGCATCGCTTTACCGCTTTGGTTGTTTTAAAGGAACAGTTTGCCCACTGTCGTACAGCAGAGGCACAGAAACAGCGGGTGGATTTTTACGTCGCGCATCTGCCCGGGGTTAACACTTGGGATTGGGTGGATCTCTGTGCCCCTATAATTTTAGGGCCTTGGGTTCGTGTACTGACAGATCAGCAAAACATGCTTATCCCATGGCGGCCTCCAACGATCTTTGGACCCGGTGGGTTGCCGTGTTGGCGACCTTGGCCATGATCAAAGGGGCAGTTTGAGGTGCTCTTGGCGCTGGCAGAACAGTCGCTCAAAGGCCCCCATGACCTTATGCACAAAGCTGTAGGTTGGATGTTGCGTGAGGCTGGTAAAGTTGACCCTGTTGTTTTAACAAAGTTTTTAGACCAGCATGCGCCATCTATGCCCTACACCATGTAGCGCTACGCCATTGAGCGGTTACGTGCAGATGAACGCAGGCACTATGGGGCACAGTAAGTCACAGGATAGCGTCGGGGGTTTTAAAAAAACAGAATCTCACCGTTATCATCCCGGCAACATACAGCGTTGGTGGAGGGTCCCATGGAGATGGTCGGTTGGTTGCCCCTGGCTTTGGGGGTGGCACTGTTTACGGCATTAAAGGACCTGCTTAATAAGCAGAGTTTGGCTCAGCTTAACCCTTGGACGGTTGCTAAGGTCCAGCACCTTACGGCATTTGTGGTGTTGCTACCATTAATTCCCTTTTTGGACGTGCCGACCATCGGTCCAGATTTTTGGTGGGCGCTGCTGGGTAGTGGCAGCATCAACGTAGTGGCCCTGTTACTCTACGTTCAGGCTCTGCAGGCCTCCGATCTTTCGTTGACCACCCCCATGCTGACCACCACCCCCATGTTTCTGCTAATTACCAGTCCGATTATTGTTGGGGAATTTCCCTCTTCAATAGGTGTGTTCGGTATATTTTTTATTGTCTTAGGGGCTTGGTTGCTCAACGTACAGCAGCGGCATATTAGTCTGTGGGCACCTTTTAAGGCGCTCTATCGACAGCGTGGTCCACGGTTGATGTTGATCATTGCCTTTGTCTGGTCGGTCAGTTCCAACTTGGATAAAGTGGGGGTGCAAAACAGCAGTCCACTGTTTTGGTTGCTTGCCCTATTTGCCTTTATCGCTTTGGGCACCTCATTGGCGGCCCATTGGTATGCACCAGCCGATGGTGTTTCATGGAGACCTCATGCGCCCATCTTATGGTTGCAGGGCGGGTTGTTTAGTGCAGCAGCGCTCTGCCAGTTCTTGGCCATTGAACTGACCTTGGTGCCTTATGTTATTGCGGTTAAACGGACCAGTGCATTAATGGCGGTGGTTTTGGGTTTGTGGTGGCTTAAGGAGCAGGGTGGGCGTGAGCGTTTAATGGGTTCTGTGGTGATGTTTGGTGGTTTTTTACTGATAACACTGGCAGAGTAGCCTGCGGCATGAATATGCTTGATCTCAATCAAGGTGATGGGCAAGATAGCACTCTAAGGTGATTTTCGTGCCTAATAGAATTGATTCATTAGCGTGATGCAGACTTATCTTTAAGGGGGAAAGAGTCTATGAATAGATCCCGTTTAGCGTGGGTGGCGGGTATTTTGTTTACCATGGCCTCGGCCACAGTGATGGCAGAAATGGCCGCTCAAATGCCACCTGGACATGCGGGTATGCAGATGCCAGCTGGGCATGCTGGTATGAATACCATGCCTGCTGCACATCCGAAGGCTGATAAAAAGGTGGATAGTACCAAAGCAGCCATTAACCACGATGAAATTCGTGCCATGGTTTCGGCGTTTCCTATCATTGAAAAGCTCTCTGTTGCCGCCAAAAAGTGTCAAGCATCGGTGAAGGATGAAAACTATGCGACACCAGCTTGTGCAGCTTTCCAAAAAGAGCATACAGCCAGTGAGCCTGCTCTAAAGGCGGCTTTAGGGCAAGTTGAGCATTTGATTGGTGGGGGGAGCGAAAGCGGGATGCTTGGCCACGCAGAGATGCATCTGCTGACCGCTTTTATGCAGCACTATCAAAAATTCAACGATCAAAAGAGTAAAATTAAGCAAGGTCAGTAACGATAACGACCTTGGTTTTAGCGGGTTTAAAAAGCGCGTACCTGTTGGGTTAAGGGTGCGCGCTTTTTTGTGCCCTATGCGGTGGTGTTTTGGTGTGCTAAACCCTGATCTTTCTCCCGAAAGCTTTTGGAAAGTAGCCTGTTTATATGTAGAATAAGATTTTCTGAAAGGGTGGCTTAACCCCTTTTTTTTACAAGGGTGTGGTTTCCCATCAAGCTGTGTGTGGAGATGCCCTAGGCATACCATGAAAAGTCTGCTTTCCATCAATCATATTTTTGGTTTATTCACGCTGGGTGGCATGCTTTTGCTGTCGCTCTTTTTTGGTGGGTTGATGCTGGGCGGGTTTAATCAGGTATTTGATCACCATGTTAAGCGTACCATGGATGCCCGCCTAACGGGCTTTGCCCGCCAGTTGAACGATTATGTCAAACTGCATGATGTTGTCCTTTCGGACCTCGCTTCCAACCCTTTGGTTGTTCAGGGCATTATGCAGCCAGAAACTGCCATGCCCAATACGGTGGACTACCTGGAACTGGTCCGTATGATGGGTGAAAAACGCCGTCTGATGCTGTATGCCTTTGATGGCCAGTTGCTGCATGATACCGCCCGCAAAAAAAAACGACCCCTACTTAACGATACCCTGGTTCAAAAGCTGTTGATGACCCGCAGCCGCCGTATTTGGCGGTTCCAGTCCCATGCTGAGCACGGTAGCTATCTATTACTGGCGGTGCCTGTGCGTTGGGGTGGGGTGCCTGAAGGGGTGCTGGCAGCTGAAATTCCACTCCAGGCGGTTCCTCTGCTCAACCGTCACCGTAGCCAGGGGGGGAAGGATGCCATTGAGCTGTTTAAGGATGGGCAGCGGATTTTTGGTGCCGAGGACAAGGTCGAAGGGCGGCAGGCCCAGCTTTATATGCCCGCTTTGGGTTTAACTTTACGTTATACCGCCAATTTGGATGAGATTGACCATGAGCGGGATCTGCTGCTAAAGCGGATTCAAATGATTGGTTTGGCGGCCCTTCTGTTGTCCGGGACAGGGGTTTTTTGGATGGGGAGAACCCTGTTTGTTCGGCCTTTGCAGCGTTTAGAAGAGCGTACCACCCGTTTGGCTGAAGGGGAGAAGCTCGAGGTCAGCGGTAGGCAGCGGCGCCGGCTGATGGTGCGTGAGCTGCAGGATCTGACCGACAAGTTTGATGTGATGGCGCAGGAGGTTGGTAGTGCCCGCAGCTCTCTGGAAGAGAAGGTCCATGAACGTACTGCGCAGTTGGAGAGAGAGCTGGATGAACGGCATAAAACAGAAAATCGCCTACGTCATGTTTTAACCCTGCAAACGGCTATTCTGGACTCAGCCAACAGCAGTATTATCTCCACCGATCGCTACGGTATTATCCAAACCTTTAATAAAGGTGCCGAGCGTATGTTGGGCTTTACCGCCGATGAAGTGGTTGGGTTGCGTACACCAGAAATTTTGCACGATACCAATGAACTGCGACAACATGCTTTTCAGTTAAGCCGAGAGTTGGACAAACGTATTGAACCTGGTGTGGATGCTCTTTTTGCCAAAGCCCGTATGGGGATGGCCGATGAGCGGGAGTGGCAGATCCTCCGTCAGGATGGCAGCCAGGTGCCGGTGTTGATTACCGTTACGCCAATCCACAATGAGAGCGGCCTGTTGGTGGGCTTTTTGGCCATTGGTACTGAAATTTCACTGCGTAAACGGCTGGAAGCGGAGTTAAAAGAGGCCAACTGGCGTCTGCAAAGAGCTTTGGACTCTGCCCAGGCGGGCACTTTTTATTATGAAGTGGCGGATGATGCGTTGGATTGGGACGAGCGCTCGTTGGAAATATTTGGTCTTACGACCGTTAGCTTTAGCCAAAACTATGAAGGCTGGGCCAAGACCCTGCTACCTGATGAATTGACCAGAGCTGGCCAGGAGTTGGAGCAGTTATTAGACAATCCTAAACAGGAGACTCTGGATCTGCACTACGCCATTACCCGGCAGAATGATGGCCAACAACGTATTATCCGGGCCCAGGGATGGATCCACCGGAATGATCAGGATAAGGCGACCCATATATCGGGATTGCATCTGGATATTACCGAGGAGATCCGTGCCCAAGAGGCACTGGAAGAGGCCCGGCGTGCAGCTGAAGAGGCCAACCAAGCCAAAAGTGACTTTTTGGCCTCTATGAGTCATGAGATACGAACCCCCATGAATGCGGTGATCGGTCTTAGTGATGTCTTGCAGGAAACCCCCCTTAACAGTGAACAAAAAGGCTATGTCGCAACGTTAAAGCGGGCCAGCCATACCTTGTTGGATTTGATCAATGCCATCTTGGACCTTTCCAAAATTGAGTCAGGCCGATTTGAGCTGATGGAGCACCCCTTTGATTTGGCAGATATGGCCCGTGGGGTGTGTGCGGTTCTACGTATACAGGCTGAACAAAAAGGGTTAACCCTGGATTTGGTGGTGGCGGAAGATCTCCCCAGTTTTGTTGTGGGGGACTCACCCCGGTTACGGCAGATCCTCATTAACCTGATCGGTAATGCCATTAAGTTTACCGAGCAGGGGCACGTCAAAGTTTCCATCATGGGTCAGGATGAAGGGCGTGCCCTGTGGTTTGGTATTGAGGATAGTGGTGTTGGTATTGCCCCGCAGCAGCTTGAGCATATTTTTGACAAATTTACCCAAGCCGACTCTTCTCTGGTCCGCCGGTTTGCGGGTTCTGGCTTGGGGCTAGCCATCTCTAAACAGTTGGTTGAGTTGATGGGAGGGGCGATTGGTGTTGAAAGCCGCTTGGGGCAGGGTAGTCTGTTTTATTTCACCATTCCCCTGCAACAAGGGGAGGCTCTATTTGATGCCGAGTTGGCTGAACCGGAAGTGATGATCCATCATCCACAACAGGATCCACTGCATCTATTGGTGGTGGAGGATTCCGCTGACAACCGTATGTTGATTCAGACCTATTTTAAAAAATATGCGTGTAATCTGACTTTTGCGGAAGATGGCCAAGAGGGTGTAGATGCCTTTGAGGGGGCTGAGTTTGACCTGATCTTTATGGATGTGCAGATGCCTCGTATGGATGGTTATACCGCCACCCGCAAAATTCGGGCAAGGGAAGCTGAACTAGGCCATCAACCCATTCCCATTCTTGCCCTGACAGCCCATGCTCTGGAGAGCGACATTAAGAAGAGTCAAGAGGCTGGCTGTAATGAGCATCTGACCAAACCAGTCAAAAAGCAGACACTCATCGCAGCCATTGAACGGCACTTGGGTCGTACCCTGGAACGGATGGCACCCTCTACGAATTGATAACCTTAGCCTGGTCCTGGCTTAAATAGCGCCACGGTAGGGGAATAAGCATGGGAACGGCTTGTTGATAACAGTGATAGGGCGCGCCATACAGGGCCAGTAGGCGGCGTTCTTCGAGCAGGGCGCCAATGATTAAGTAGAGTGTGGCGCACCCATGTAGCACCAGGGTGGCGTAGTTTTGAGGTTGGCACCATAGGTAGATCAGTGCGGTTGTATAAATGGGGTGACGTACCCAGCGATGCATGGGGCCAATGCGCAGGGGTTCCACCTCAACAGGCTGTTTGGCGCGGGCTTGCCGAACCTGAAACAAACCAACAAATCTTGCCATATCATAGGCTTTAAAAGCCCACATCATCCCCCCAATAGCCAGCAGTTGTACCCCCATCAGTGTATATTTAAGCCAGCCTTGCGGGTTGAACAGTGGGGTGTGGCTGAGCATGGTATACGCATGAACAAACAACCCCAGTGTTGTGACCACGGCGACGCCATTAAAGATGAATCGCTCAAAACCCTGTTTAGCGCCCAGTTTACGGCACCAAGCCGTTTTAAAACGGGCGTCGCTCATGCCTGAGTGTATCACGCCGAACAGTACCCAAAGCAGCAGGTGGGTCAGGGTGGGTAACAGCATGCCTTCGGGCATGGTAGGCTCCTTATGTTGTGGTGATACCGAAAAGACATGAAAAGGATTGAGGCTGAGATGTCTTATCCATAAAAGGATTATGGGGGTGTGTACACGCTATGGCTACCCTAACCGAAGGGGGGCGCCTCGCCTTGATCGATCCTCCGTTGTGGTATGGGCTTAACTTTTAAGAGGTCAGAGAGGATTGAGTGTTGTGTTGGGTGGACGTCACCCCTTTAAAGTGGCTTGCTCAACCCTAGATCCATTGGTGTTAAGGGGGGGCCGGTGGACTTGGAGATGCGTGGCTAGGTATGGACGAAAACGTACACTTAGGTCCATGCGAGCGGCTCTTCGTCCAAGTTTTGGGCTGCTTTTGCTGCCGGCTACGTTTTGCATAGCGTGTGCTTAGCCTTTATGGTGAAAGCGGGTGTTTGATCTGCCGGTACGGTGGCGTGATGCGTTTGGTTGGATAGTGCATGACACGCTATGGGCTAATGTCCGGCAAGTAGATCTAAGATAGTGATCTAGGTGGCTCACCCATGGTATTCCCAGGAACGCCATCAGGTTTCGTTATGTTCGGTGTTTGTGTAGGCATGAAGGTACGCGCGCGCAGGGTGGAAAACCATTTAGTGAATACCGAGGGTTCCCATTCATTACATTGTTATATGGGGGTGTCAATTCCCCCTTTTTGGGCCTTTATGGGGACATAGAGATTGATTCTACCCCCTTGCTCCCGTAGGATCATTCGACGCAAGTTTTGTCAGAAAAGGCGGCTGTGTGCCGTCAGACCATAGTGAGGAGAAAACCATGGCTGAATTTCGCCACGTTGAGGTTCTCAACCCCGGTAAAGATACCACCAAATACCGTCTGTTGAGTAAAGAGCATGTTAAAGTGGAGAAGTTTGGTGACCGAGAGGTGCTACAGGTCAACCCTGAAGCGCTGACCCTACTCTCCCAAGCGGCCATTCGGGATGTCTCACATCTGTTTCGGACCAGTCATCTGGAGCAGTTAACACAAATTCTGCAAGATCCTGAAGCCTCGGATAACGACCGTTATGTCGCGACAGAAATGTTGAAAAATGCCAGTGTCTCTGCAGGCATGGTTCTACCCAGTTGCCAGGATACCGGTACCGCAACCGTTTTGGCTAAAAAAGGGGAGCAGGTTTGGACCGGGGGTGGGGACCGCGAGGCGATATCCCGTGGTGTATTCCGTATTTATCACGATACCAACCTGCGCTATTCCCAGGTGGCCCCCATCAGCCTGTTTGAAGAGAAAAATACCGGCACCAACCTGCCTGCACAGATTGATATTGAAGCGGTGGATGGGGATGCCTATAAGTTTCTGTATGTGGTTAAAGGTGGGGGCAGTGCCAACAAGACTTTCCTCTACCAAGAGACCAAAGCCCTCCTCAACCCTGCACGCTTCCGTAGCTTTATTACGGAAAAAGTGAAAAGCCTGGGTACCAGTGCCTGCCCCCCCTACCACTTAGCCATTGTGGTGGGGGGTACATCACCTGAGATGAATTTAAAAACGGTTAAGTTAGCCAGTACCCGCTTTTTGGATGGTTTGCCCAGCGAAGGTTCAGGTCTAGGTGAGGGGATCCGTGATCTGGAGTGGGAAAAAGAGGTTCATAAGATTACCCAGGAGCTGGGTATTGGTGCACAGTTTGGCGGAAAGTACTTTGCCCATGATGTACGGGTTATCCGTTTACCCCGCCATGGTGCTTCCTGCCCTGTGGGTATTGGTGTGAGCTGCTCTGCAGACCGTCAGATTCTTGGTAAGATTGATAAAGAGGGTATCTGGCTTGAAGCGTTGGAAAAAGATCCCGCCCGTTTTCTGCCTGAGGTAACCACCGATAAACTGACGGAAGAGGTGGTGCATCTGGATCTGAACCAGTCGATGGATGCCATCCGCGCTGAGCTGACCAAATATCCCATCAAAACACGGTTTATGCTCTCTGGTCCCATTGTGGTGGCACGGGATATTGCCCATGCCAAAATACAAGAGCGATTGGATGCCGGTGAAGGTATGCCGGAATATCTGAAGAACCATATCGTCTACTATGCAGGACCAGCAAAAACACCAGAAGGGTACGCCTCTGGTAGTTTTGGACCCACCACAGCAGGGCGTATGGATAGCTATGTGGGGGCGTTCCAAAAGCATGGTGGTTCATTTGTTATGCTGGCCAAAGGTAACCGCAGCCAGCAGGTGACGGATGCCTGTAACAGCTATGGTGGTTTCTACCTGGGCTCGATCGGAGGGGTAGCGGCCCAACTGGCCAAAGAGTCTATCCGCAAGGTTGAGGTGATCGACTATCCCGAGTTGGGTATGGAGGCGGTTTACCGGATTGAGGTAGAAAACTTCCCTGCCTTTATTATTGTGGATGATAAAGGCAACGATTTCTTTACCCCCTAAAAACCACTTCACATGGTTAAAGCGTATGAAGCGGCACCTCAAGGCCTTGGGGTGCCGTTTTTTTATACCTATAAAAGGATACATGGCCGTGTTTTTGCCTCATGGTTCTTATCATCCAAGGCTAGGGCCATTGTTCTCTTTAGAGGCTTGTTATGTTTGAAACTAAGATATTTATGGTGTTTGCAACCACCATTATTCTGCATGTGCATATCATCTTTACGCTGTCAGGGCGCAAAGCCGATACACTGCCCAATAAAGTCATCCTTATCGGTTTGGGCTCGTTATGGTATGGCATCGCCTTTAGCTTTTTGGCCCAAATTACCGAGGTCAGTCTGCTTATGTGGTGTATTCCAGGTGGTATTTTGGCCACGATCATGGCTGTGCTGGGAAAAAAATCTTCAACCATTGGTTGAGGCAGCCACCGTGTGTGTGTCGTTGTTGAGGTGAGGGGGATCTCAAGGGGGGGTTAGCTGTTTGCACTGATATTTAGTATATGGGGTTTGCTTTTAGGGTTACCGCCAAAGGTTTCCAGCTCAGCATGGAGTTGCCAAGTGTGGCTGGTTTGCTGGCCGGTATAGGTAGGTTGTGCGGCTTGAGGTAGAGTAAGGGTCGTGGACCAGTTGTGTTCTGTATGGGCGGGTAGGTGCGCACTTTCGGCCACAATCACAGGGTGTTTGTAGGTGACCGTCTCATGCTGGTCTGGTTCGCCATAGGACTCATGAACCTCTCCATGACCTTGATTGGCATGGTGATCGACCCGTTCAATGGCCTGTAGGATTAAAGAGAGTTGATCCATCTCCAAATCCTGGCCTTTAACCTTAACCGTAATGGTCACGGTTATCTCTTTCCCCAGCTTAGCCTGGGTCGGGGCTTGCAGCCTGATGGTGGCCGTATGACCGGTCACGGTTTGCAGTACGGACTTTAATCCCGAGAAAAAACCCATATAAAAAGCCTTTAGGGCGTTGTGCTGTAGCCTTAAGATTCCAGAAAACTGAAATCCTGGTCAGCCAAATGACCTTTTTTGGTTTCGGTATAGGTCGCTAACTCAATATCCATACCGCTGGTGTGGTTAAGAATCCACTCAACCAAAAACGCCACAACCTGTTTTGGGGGGTCTAGATTGGGAAGCTGAGGCTGGTTGTAGTTTTGTTGGATCTCTTGGACCAGTGTGTCCATACCGGAGGTTTGCCGGGATTTTCCCTGTCTGAGAATCTCCATAAAACTCTCAACACGTTGGACAAAAGATTGGTGTTCCTGCTCGTGGGCTTGCCGCAGTTGGGGGGGGAAGGCGATATCTTCCATCAAACGCTCTTCCCGCTCAAAATGGTAACGGGTATAGGCCAACAACTCTTCAATAATCGCTTGGGCCTCATCACTGCGTAACTCTTTTTCAAGTAGTGTTTGAAAAAGATCCCACAGGTGAAGGTGGTCTCGATCAATGGGTTCAATGCCTGTTCGCACTAAGCCAGTGGGTTGTGTCATGTTCTCCCCCTACAGAAACATGCTAGCGTTTATTTTGAAGCCAAAGGTGTCTTTAAACACAATCTTTGGTTTGGCTGTGGTTACATGGCATAAAGTATTTTTTTGTAACGTTCCCCAGACCTTATACGGCACACTTTTGCATGACCACAACCACTCACCATAGTGTGTTTTTTTTCTTAGTACACTAAAAAAGCGTCATCTTTGTGTTAAATCTGTGTCGTTATGGGATGGTTGGGGTCTGGGGTTACGATGCGTTACGTATCAGGTGCATCAATCGGTGCAAAAAGGCCACCCTCAGAAGGTTCCAAACCAGGATGTTCCGTCAACTCACGGATTAGATCATCACCGTGTTCTGAATTGAAGATCATTAAATGTTCAAAGTGGCGGTAGCTTTCGGCATCAATACCGGTAAAGTGCAGGCCAATGCGCCCATCTTTATGGGTATAGACCACTTGGGCGTGAAGATTGATATCAAAACGGTTATCTTCTGGGTTCAGAACCAACACCATGCGTAGATCTTGCTGCCCACAGGGGGTATGCATTTGCTCGCAATACACACCGGCCCCAGAAAAGCTGATATTCTCTAAGCGAACATGACACGCGGGCTCACCTTTTAGGTGCAACTCGGCCCGCAAGTGTATAGGAATGCGGGTTAGTTTACGTCTGTTGTCTGTGGGATCAGCCATTTAGTGGGTGTTTCCTGCAAAGGTTAAATTCAATTAAGCATTTGTTAATAAAGAACTATGCCATAGTTGGAGAGCCTGACCAACTGTTTTATCCGGCGCAGGCCAGGGATGCCGCATAGATTTCAACCGTTAAGCCTGGATGTTCCGTTTAAAAGAGTGCGATAAAGGGTTTGCAGAAAAGCGTTAGCCTTGAAATGAATAGAGCATTAGGAAAAGTTTAATCTAATCTGTTGGGCCATAGTAATAGTTCTTTTTCCTGATTGTCAGCGATGGAAAAAGGGAGGAGACTAGATGCTACTTTGTCGGTGTGGGTTACCCTGCACAGGCAAAAGCGATCCATGGTGTGAATGTCCGCATGTCCGGTGATGGCATTCACCTTTGCAGTTTGCGCTGCTCTGTAAGCCATGATCCGCATCCTCTCCTGAAGCCCTGCCAATGACAGGGCTTTTTTTTGTCCGTCGATCTCCCCATATCCTCTTTACTCGTTCCGATAAGGAAAGGTCCTATGCCTCTTTTTTTTGTGGGTGACAGCTTTGTTGCTGGTGTGGGTGATCCACACTATCGTGGCTGGGTTGGGCGGCTTTGTGCACAGTTTGGTGCGGATTTGACCCTCTATAATTTAGGGGTTCGCCGTGAGACCAGTCAGGATATTGCCCGGCGTTGGTTGACCGAGGTCCAACCCCGGATAATTCAAGATGAGCCGTGCGGGTTGGTGTTTGCTTTTGGGGTGAACGATTCGGTGGTGGAGCTGGGTGAGCCGCGGGTTGCCCGATCTCAGAGTTTGGCAACCAGCCGGATGTTGCTTGAACAGGCAAAACAGCTGGGTGCTGTTTTACAAATTGGCCCACCGCCTATTGATGATGCCGATATCAACAACCGTGTGTCCCTATTGGATCAAGGCTTGGCTGACGTGGCTGACCAGTTGGCTGTCCCCTACCTTTCGGTGTTTGATCAGCTCAAGGATAACCCCATCTGGATGGAGCAAGTTCGCCAAGGGGATGGGGCGCACCCGGGTGGTGAGGGGTATGAGGCGCTGGCAAGGCTGATTGCCCTGTGGTCACCGTGGCAGGCTTGGATGGATCAAATCAACAGGGGGTAAATAGGGTTTTACCCCCTGTTGGTTGTTAGGAAAAAAGAACCTGAGAGAGCTTGCTGCGATAGGCCGACGTGATGGGGTGGGTCTGGCCGAGCATTTCAAAAACGTTTAAGACCAATTTGCGTGCGTGATCTTCCCTGTAGTGGCGGTCCTGCTTAATGGCAAAAAGCAGTTGATCCAGCCCCTCTTCATACTGCTCTTGGCCGATTAATGCTTGCCCCAGTGCAATGCGGTGTTCCAAATCTTCCGGGTTTTCATCCACTGAGCGGCGCAGGGCCTCTAGATCATGGTTGGTATCCTGAAAAACCATTTTACTCTGTAGGGCCTTGGCACCGGCACTGTTGAGCCCCGCAGGGGTTAAGCGGTTCATCAGTGCTTGGGCTTCTTCTGCGTTGCCTTGATCCAAAGCCAGCCGTGCCAAACCAATCAGCGAATCGGTATGGTCCGCTTGAGATTCAACCCCCTTCAAAAAGAGCTCTTTGGCGGCATGTAAATCACCACGCTGCTCAAAAAGGTTGGCCTGTGCGGCCAACTTATCGGCCATGGAGGGAATGGCTTTGTCGAGGAACTGACGAATGCCAGACTCTGGCATGGCCCCGGTAAATTCATCGGCAATGGCTCCATCGATGATTAATTTACAAGCGGGAATACCTTTAACCCCAAACTGTTGTCCCAGTTGAGGGTTCTCATCAGAATTGATTTTCGCCAGCATAAACCGGCCATCCATTTGCGTCGCCAGTTTTTCCAAAATCGGGCCTAATGAGCGGCATGGGCCACACCAGGGCGCCCAAAAATCTACCAATACCGGTACACGGTGCGATTGTTCTATGACCAGTTGGTTGAAATTATTCAGGTCAACATTCATGACCCACTGAGAATCGGCCATACAAAAGCTCCACTTGGCTGGTAATGAAAAAAAGGCGCTCCACCAGGATCTTGCCAACCACTGGCTAAGGTCCGGGTTCGCTGACACCATACCATTTCTTGATCATTTTTTAACAGCGACCTCTGTTTATGGTGTTGCCTGCACCCAAGGGGGCGTTGGGCCTACTCATCTATGGCGCCGATGCGTGAGTTCAGTCCACTTGTTTAAAGGAGGGACGCTTACCTACGGGCTGGCCTGTAGAGAGTAGGAGGAGAATAGTCCGTATGCCTCTGTATAGTTGACGCATAGGCCGAAAAATAAGCCAGGCGGCGTGCCTGTGTTATCAGGGGTTCACCAAGGGGCTCATCCCAGCCGCCATACGAGAGAAAAGACCACAGTGAGGGCGTTGGCCGCTTAAGTCACACGATAAGGGGGCACTCGTTTATGGGGCGTGCACCTCTTATTCTTCTCTTCCCCTGCGGCCTATAAATTGTGGCGTGTCCTCAGCATACGGTCGTGCTCTCTTGCAGGGGTCCCTCACACAAGGAGGGTTGCCCGCTAGCGTTGATTGTTAACGGTTAGCACGAGCTTTATAACGTGGATAGGCCGCTGTCTGAGCGGCAAGCTCGATGGCAGGGATGCCTGCACTATAGATCGACCATCTCTACCTGATCCAAAGGTATCTCTTCTAAAAAGCGCTTGGCGACACTGGTAAAACGGGCAGCTTCATCGGTGACGAGGTATAGGATGGATCGGGGGAGGTCACCTTGGTTGGGGGTGATGACATCACTCAGCCGATTTTGCAGTTCATCTGCAACGGCATCTGCCGAGTCAACCAGTGTGACGGCATCTCCCATGACCGATCCAATGATCTCTTTAAGAACCGGGTAGTGGGTGCAGCCTAGAATTAAGGTATCGATGCCGCTCTCTAAAAGTGGGGCAAGGCTCTCTTGTACAATCAGTTCTGTGGCTGGGTGGTGGGTCCATCCCTCTTCTGCCAAAGGCACAAACAGAGGGCATGCTACATCGGTTACCTCAAGCTTGGGGTCTAAGGTGTGTAATGTGTTGCGGTACGCACCACTGGTGATGGTTGCGCGGGTGCCTATTACACCAATACGTCCTTGCTGCGTCGCTTCAAGGGCTGTGCGGCAACCAGGTACAATCACCCCCTGAACAGGAAGCTGGGGTTGGTGGGCACGTAAAGCACCCAACCCTAATGCAGAGGCGGTGTTGCAGGCAGCAACCATACCCTTAACGCCGTGTCGCTGTAGATGATCCGCCACTTGCAGGGTATAGCGCTCCACCGTGCGTGGAGATTTGGTGCCATAAGGTACGCGCGCGGTATCCCCCAGGTAGATGAAGGATTCCTGAGGAAAACGGCGGGCGAGGGCACGTAGTACGGTAAGGCCCCCAACGCCGGAATCAAAAATGCCAATGGGGCGGGTATCACTGGATGGTTGCGTTCTCATAACAAAGCGCTCCTGAAGAAAAGAGAGACCTAGTGTACAAAATCCTTAAGTAAATGGAATGGGTTGACGAAAAGGTTCAAACACAGGCGTACAATCCTATTTTGCAGGTTGGGCTGTTGGTCTGTTAACCCATTGGAATATAGTGATGTCAGCGTGAATATAGCGTGCGCTTGACGATCGGGTGAAAAAGTGCTTGCAAATGGGTGGTGTTCTGGCTATTATCCCCGCTCTTGCACGACGCGGATGTGGTGGAATTGGTAGACACGCTGTCTTGAGGGGGCAGTGGCGCGAGCCGTGCCGGTTCGACTCCGGCCATCCGCACCATCATTTTTTGACCATTTCAGTTTTTCTAGCATAGCAGAGCCGTTGAGCTTGTTCGGGCACCGCCAACCCCAAATCCCCTGGATTGGCTCCGGACTCTGCTGCCCCATCGGTCCGTCAAAGCTGTTGAGTATCGCTGGGTACTGTCTTTACAGTATCGGTATCTATTCCTCTTTGACGCCCCAAAAGCCGCACTCTTCACTGAGTGCGGCTTTTGTGTTTTTATGGCCAATCTGCAGCGATGATTTGGTCTGTGGTAAGCGTTCCCAGTGGGCATAGACACGAGGCCATCTACCGGCTCCAACCTTTTTTACCGCAATCTAGCCCTTCTCGTTTCAATCCATCTCCACCTCGTTTATGATCAAATTCTGCTTCTTTTCGGTTGTTTTCAGAGCCATTGCTCATCCATTAACCCGTTAGCATTTGGTATCGGTATCTCTATGAGCGCCCCTTTTGTCCACCTGCATGTCCATACTGGTTACTCTCTGCTGACCTCTACCGCCAAGCTTAAGCAGATAGTCGGCCGTGCGCAGGAACTTCAAATGCCCGCCCTGGCGTTGACCGATCAGGGTAATCTATTTGGTGCCGTACAGTTCTACTCAGCCTGTCTGAAGGCGGGTATCAAACCCTTATTGGGTGCTCAGGTCTATGTGGTGCCAGATCACCAGAATAAAGAAGAGCGGGTGGATAAAGAGGTGCGGGATCAGTTGATTCTGCTGTGCCGGAATGATGAGGGCTGGAAAAATATAATGCGTCTCATCGCCAAAGGGCACCTGGATGGTAGCCATGGCCAACCCCGTATTGATCTGAACATGCTTAAAGCACACAGTGCTGGTTTGATCGCACTTTCTGGGGGGGCAAAAGGGGCGGTTGGACGCCTGTTAAGCCAAGAGATGCATGAGGAGGCAGAGGCCGCGGCGCAAACGCTCCATGAAATTATGGGGCATGATGGCCAAATGCCCAATTTTCATTTGGAGTTACAGCGCCATGGTGAGCCAGGAGAAGAAGCGCTGGTTAAACGCACCGTTGCTCTGGCGGAAAAGCTGAAACTGCCCATCGTCGCCAGTAATGATATCCACTATATGGACCCAGGGGATGCCCCTGCGCGAGATGCGCTCTATTGTGTGGGCGCTGTGCGCACGCTTTATGAAGAGAACCGCCCACGGTTATCGGACCAGTTTTACTTTGCCACCCCTGAGCAGATGGTGGAAAAATTTTCGGACCTGCCAGAGGCTATTGAAAATACACGGCGCATTGCCATGCGGTGTAATGTCCAATTGAAATTGGGCACCCCCATGCTCCCAGATTTTGACCTGCCAGAGGGGCAGACTCTGGAAGGGGAAATGCAGGCTCAATCTGAAGAGGGGCTTGAGGAGAGGCTAGAAAAATATGTGTTGCCTCGCTTCCCTGATGAGGAGCATGAGGAGATTCGCCGTCGCTACTATGAGCGTTTGATGTATGAACTGGGCATTATTAACCAGATGGGTTTTCCCGGTTATTTTTTGATTGTATCGGACTTTATTAAATGGGGTAAAGAGCAAGATATTCCCGTGGGGCCGGGGCGGGGGTCGGGGGCAGGTTCTCTGGTGGCCTGGTGTCTCTCTATTACCGATCTGGACCCCATTCGTTACACCCTTCTTTTTGAGCGCTTTCTTAACCCAGAGCGGGTAAGTATGCCGGACTTTGACGTCGATTTTTGTATGGATCGTCGTGAAGCTGTTATCGGTTATGTGCAGGATAAATATGGCCATGACCGGGTTGCACAGATCATTACCTTCGGCACCATGCAGGCAAAAGCGGTGATTCGGGATATTGGCCGTGTGCTTGAGTTCCCCTATGGCCGGGTAGATAAAATCGCCAAATTGGTCCCCAATGTTTTAGGGATTACCCTTAAAGAGGCATTGGAGCAGGAGCCGCGTATGCGGGACCTGATGGAGGATGAGGAAGAGGTTGGACATCTCATTAATCTGGCCCTCTCTTTAGAAGGTTCGCCGCGCTCTTGCGGGACCCATGCTGCGGGTGTGGTGATCTCCAATGGTCCGTTGACCGATACGGTTCCCCTGTATCGTGACCCCCGCTCAACCATGCCGGTTACCCAGTTTAATATGGTGGATGTTGAACGGGCGGGTTTGGTTAAGTTTGACTTTTTGGGGCTAAAAACCCTAACGGTGATCGACAACACCCTGAAAATCGTCAACCCCCGTCGTGCAGAGCATGGGCAAACCGAAGAAGAGCGCAGCCCTATTGATATTGCGGCCATTAATATTGAAGATGAGCGGGCCTTCCGGCTATTGATGGATGGACGTACCAAAGGGGTGTTCCAGCTGGAATCTTCCGGCATGCGGGATATCCTGAAGAAGCTGGCCCCAGATACCTTTGAAGATATTATTGCGCTGGTAGCACTCTACCGTCCGGGGCCTTTAGGTTCTGGAATGGTCGATGACTTTATCGCCCGTAAGCATGGTCGCGCGGTGGTGGAGTACCCCTTACCCCAGTTGGAGCCAATCCTTAAAGAGACCTATGGGGTGATCCTCTACCAGGAACAGGTGATGAAAATTGCCCAGGTTCTGGCGGGTTACTCCCTAGGGGGGGCGGATCTGCTGCGACGGGCCATGGGTAAAAAGAAACCGGAAGAGATGGCCAAACAGCGCACCATTTTTATGAGTGGTGCGGAGAAAAAAGAGATTAACCCTGAAAAAGCGGGTTATATCTTTGATCTTATGGAGAAGTTTGCCGGTTACGGGTTCAATAAATCCCACTCTGCAGCCTATGCTCTTATCTCCTACCAGACCGCTTGGCTGAAGGCACACTATCCGGTGGCCTTTATGGCCGCGACCCTCAGTGCAGATATCAATAATACGGAAAAAGTGGTGCACTTTGTCCGGGAGTGCCACGACATGTCTGTACAGGTTTTACCGCCGGATGTGAATAAATCAGAGGTGGTGTTCTCTGTTCAACCGGGTGCGGGCGATGAAGATGCGGTGCGCTTTGGCTTGGCTGCAGTGAAAAATGTGGGTGAAGCCCCCATGTCTGCCTTGGTCAAAGCACGGGAAGAAGGGGGAGCCTTTACCTCTTTGCTGGATCTATGTCAGCGCACGGAAGGGGGTAACCTGAACCGTCGTACCCTGGAAAACCTGATCAAGTCAGGGGCCTGTGATGGTTTGGGTGAAGGGAACCGGGCTGCCTTAATGACGGGCTTACCAGAGGCACTAAACCGGGGTAACCAACATCAAAAAGATCAAGCCTTAGGGTTTATGAACCTCTTTGATGATGCCGAGGAGGAGGCGGGTGAAAGTGCGGATAACTGGCAGTTGCCAGAAGTCCCTGACTGGCCTGAAGAGGAGCGGCTTGAAAATGAAAAAGAGGCGTTGGGCTTTTATATTTCCAGCCATCCACTACGCAAATATGAAGCAGAGATGCGTGATTATGGGTTAATGAGCATCTCTGAGCTTAAAGAAAAATATGGGCCTGGTGGAGAGCCCATTGGTAGCGATGGGCGGGTATCGGTACGGTTTACCGGGGTGGTTGTTGAACGTAAATTGCACCGCACCAAAAAGGGTGACCGTATGCTGTTTGTGACCTTGGAGGATATTCAAGGTCAAATGGAAGGGGTGGTTTTTCCTGATGCTTATGTGGCCAACCGAGAGATCTTGGAAGAGGAGGGGCCCTTAATCTTTGAAGGTCAGGCCGAAGTTCGGGATGAAGAGGTTAAAGTAGCGATTAACAGTGCCATTACACTGGATGCCTACCGCCGCAATGCCTGTCGATTTTTACGGGTAGAGGTTCCTGCCGGACTATTAAAAGGGGGCGCTATGGATGAGTTGATGTCGATCCTGCAACAACACCACGGGGCCGATGGTTGCCGCACCGCATTGGTGGTGCGGATGGCCAAAGCGCGGGTGACCATGGATCTGGATAAACCAGGTTTGGTGGTGCCCAGTGATGCTTTGCTCGATCACCTTATCCAACGGTTTGGGAATGGGGCCGCCAGTTTTAGGAAGTCCCTCAACCTTCCGCCAGTGTGATGAACGAACCGATGAAAGTACGGGGAAATGGAAGATGTTGGTGAGAAAGTGTGATTATTGTTGAAGATATGCGGTAGAAATTGAATTTTAAGCTGGGGTGTGGTGGTATTGTTACTATGATTTTTACGGGGCTCTGTTTTGGGGTGATGGCATGTCGACAATTTTATTTATTGATGATGATGAAGTGATGTTAACGCTCATTTCGCCACAGTTGGAAGATTTTGGATATCAGGTCATCCAAGCCTTTTCAGGCCGTGAAGGTATGGATGCCCTGCAGGCTGAATCGATTGATCTGATTTTGACCGATCTGGATATGCCCGATATGAATGGTATTGAGATGCTCGGTATGATCAAAGCTGACCCAAAAACAGCCCACATTCCAGTTGTGGTCTTAACCGCCCATGATTATCCCCTATTGGAAGATCAGGCCAAAGAGCTTGGGGCTGACCTATTCCAATCCAAACCTGTTGATGTGGCGCGTCTGCACCCGATGTTGCAATCCTTGATTGGTAAGGGTGCCGTGGCATCCCCAACTTTGTGATACCTGCGGGTAATGGCCAGCTCACGCACCACACCGTTTTTATCATGGCTCTTTGTGTTTGTTCTGTTTGTTCTGTTTGGGACAAGCCCGTCCCTTGCTGCGCCTGCGCTTAAAAATGATCTGCAACTGCATCTAAAACAAATGGGTAAGATCCGCATGTGTGTGGATCCGAACTGGATGCCCTATGAACGCATTGATGCACAAGGGCGTCATGTGGGGATGGCTGCAGACTATATGCGTTTGTTTGAACAGCGACTTCGGACCCCCATTGAACTTGTTCCCACCAGTAGTTGGCAGCAGAGCTTGAACTATTCCCGCGAGGGAAAGTGTGACATCCTCTCTTTGCTCAATGAAAGCCCACAGAGACGTCAGTGGCTTAATTTCACCTCCCCCTATCTGCGTTCTCCCGTTGTTATGGTGGTCAAACGTAATCGGCAAGATGGCTTGCAGGATATTGCCCATATGAAGGGGCTCAAGCTCGGAATTGCCAAAGGTTATATCTTTGAAGAGACCATTAAGCCTTACCACCCAGACATTGTTCATGTCTCTACCAGCACCGTTGATGAAGGTCTGGCGATGGTGTCCAACGGTCAGTTGGATGGATCATTGGCCTCTCTGTATGTAGCGGCTCAGCGTATACGGCAGTTGGGGTTGGCCAATTTGATCATTGGTAAAGTGGCGGGCCCCCCTATGTCATTACGGGTGGGGGTGCGTAAAGGGCAACCGAAACTGTTGGCCGCCCTGCAGGCGGTTGTGGATGGTTTGCACCAAGAGGATCATATCCGTATTCGCAGTAAGTGGCATCCTGTGGGTGGCGAGAGCAACATGGAGGGGGCTCGGCAGGTGCTTACGGGTCAGCAGCAGGCCTACCTAAGGGATAAAGGTGGGGTCAGTTATTGTGTGGATCCCAATTGGATGCCCTATGAGAGGATTGATGAAGCGGGCTACCATGTGGGGATGTCTGCCGATTATATGGCGTTGATGAGTCGCCGTTTGGGGGTCCCTTTCCGTTTGGTGGCCAGTCAATCCTGGAGTGATACCCTGCGTATGACCCGTTTGGGGCAGTGCGACATCATTACCATGGTGCATAAAACCAAACCGCGGATCAGTTATCTGAATTTTACGGAGCCCTATGTCTCTACCCCAGTGGTTTTAACCACACGCAGTGATGTGGCTTTTCTGAGTGGTTTAAATGATGTAGAAGATGCTGAGGTTGGTGTCCCAACCGGTTTTGCCACCCATGATATGATCCGCCATGACTACCCTTGGGTTCGCATACGTGATGTTGAGCATGTTCAGCAGGGGTTGCAGAAGGTTTCTCGCGGGGAGCTGTTTGCTTTGGTGTCTGCCTTACCTGTGGCCCACTACGGCATTATGCGTGGGCAGTTAGATAATCTTAAAATCTCTGGTCACACCCGCTATACCCTGGACCTAAGAGTGGGTGTGCAAAAACAAGAGCCACTGCTCCATGAAATTATGCAGCAGGTTGTGCGTAGTATTACCCCAGAAGAACATATTCAAATTCGCCAAAAATGGGGTGGTAATCCGCAGGTTACCCAGATGGATTATCAGTTGATGATCCAGGTGGGGGTTGGCATGTTGATTGTTTTTATGCTGATTATGGCTTGGAACCGTAAGCTCACCTTGCTCACCCGCCAGTTAAAACAGGCCAATCTTCAGGCGCAACAGGCCAGTGAAACCAAAAGTCTGTTTTTGGCCAATATGAGCCATGAAGTGAGAACCCCCCTCAATGCCATCATTGGTATGTCTCGCCTAGCTCAGGATTTCAATGAAGAACATGTGCGCCAGGATTATATGGTTAAAATCCATGGTGCCTCCCAAGCTTTACTGGCCATCATTAATGACCTGTTGGATTTCTCTAAACTAGAAGCGGGTAAGCTGGAGTTAGAGCTTACGCCATTTCAGATAGATGATGTCATTGCCAATATCAATACCATTTTGGGCCATAAAGCGGTCCAAAAAGGGTTGACGTTGCGCTATACGGTGGATCAGGAGGTGCCTGAATATCTGCTGGGTGATCCTCTGCGCTTGGGGCAGGTGTTGATCAATTTGGTCAGTAATTCTGTTAAATTTACCGATCAAGGTCATATTATCATTCGGGTGGAGAAGGTAGCGGTTAAGGATAAGGCCGTTCGACTACGTTTTTCGGTAAAAGATACCGGTGTGGGCATCTCTCAAGCAGGGGTAGAGGGATTGTTTGAGGCCTTTACCCAAGCTGATAACTCCATAACACGTCGCTTTGGGGGAACAGGTTTGGGGCTGGCCATTAGTCGTGAGCTGGTGAGTGTGATGGGGGGGGAGATCGAAGTAGAAAGTGAGTTGAGTGTGGGGAGCCGTTTCTATTTTGAAGCGGATTTTCAGGCGATGGAGATGGAACTGAGCTCGCCAGTGCAACCGGTTTGGCATGGTCAACTTGCGGTCATTGTGGATGCGGATAGTGAAGAGCAAAACTATCTGGTACGTATTTTAGAACGTTTGGGACTGCAAACCCGTACCTTCTACGATCCAACACCTCTGTTAGGGGACAACTTCTCCCAACTGGACCCCGCCCCCCGTTATCTGTTTATCCGTGAAGAGGTACTCTCTCTCAGTGCGTTGGGGCATCTCTCTGATCATCTGCGTCATCATAGTGCGGACACAGAGATGAAGCAGATTCTCTTATGCCGTCGACAGCATGGTGTGGCGCGCCAAACCCGTGAAGCCTTGATGATGGATGAACTGCTGTTGGAGCCGTTACATAGCCAACAGATCCGGCGCATGCTTAACCAGCTTGAAGGTGAGCAGGTTGGCCCTCGTTGTCTTTCTGAAGAGGGGGTTATCGCAGAACGTTTACGCCGTATTCATCATGCTAAGGTGCTGTTGGTGGAAGATAATCCGCTTAATCAACAAGTGGCGGTGGCCTTCGTTGAGCAGGCGGGTATGGAGGTGTCGGTTGCTGAAAATGGTATGCGTGCTTTAGAAATGGTTCAGCAATCCCCTTATGATCTGGTGCTCATGGATATCCAAATGCCCATTATGGATGGGTTGGAAGCCACCCGGCAGTTGCGGCAACTACCCGGTTTAAAACAACTTCCTGTGGTGGCGATGACGGCCCATGCCATGCCGGGTGAGCGTGAGCGTTCTTTAGAAGCAGGGATGAATGATCATTTGACCAAACCGGTCTCTCCTGAAGCGATACAACAGCTATTGATCCGCTGGATTGAGCCAAAGCATCCGGCGCGGGTTGGCACCAAGATCGTCTCAGCCAAGGCTGTTGCAACACCCCCACCCAAAGTTTCTATTGTGGCGCCTGATAAGGGTACCGAAGAGCAGGTCGACCCTGACTTTACAGCTACCTTTGCGGGGCTTAGCCAGTTGGATACGCTGGTGGGTCTAAACCGCACAGGGGGAAATGCCAAACTTTATCAACAGTTGTTGGAGGGGTTTTTAGAGCGTTACCAAGATGCCCCCATCAAACTGGAGCTGTTGGTTGATAAAAAAGATTGGAACGGGATAGGGGATCTGGCGCATACCATCAAAGGTGTCGCTTCTTATATGGCCGCAGAAGCTTTGGTTCGTGCTGCCCAGGGCATGGACCAAGTGATCAAACAGCAGCAAACCCACTCTTACCAAGATGCGGTTAAGACCCTTCAGCAGCAGCTACAACTGGTCTTGGTCGAGCTGCAAGCATGGCATGAGCATATGCAACGTGAGGATACAGCCTCCCCCTAGCCCCCACCTTTTGCTCCGTCATGGATGATCTGCTCCTCTCCCCCTTTTTCTTCTCGACCCTTCAAAAAAAATAGACTCTCCTTTTTTGCCTGTATTTTTTGACAGCTCTCCCTCAGGAGGGCGGCAAAAAATGCACGGTTTATGTCGTGTCAAAGCTTCTCCTGTTTCTGAGTTGTTCTTATCTGTTTGTAATATACGTAGTTTTTATGTGAGTTGTTTTGTTGGCCCGGGGTTTGCTTCGTAAAAGTGAGGCAAGCTATCGAACCATGTTTGGCAGTCATTGAAAAAGGCTCTAATCGAGTTCGTTAAAAAAAAATCGGTCGGGATGCATTTTTTTCTAAAGTTTCTTAAAGCAGTGCCGATACAAAGAACTGGAGGGGTAGGTTTTTACGGAAGTAACCTCTCTCTCCAGGGGATAATAAGAAAGTAGCGTACGCACCACCCAAAAATGGGGGGCGTACTCGGAGCACACGCCCTTTCCACCGAACATACGGTGGGGCTGCCAACAACGGGTTGACCCGCAGCTAAGAAAAAGGGGCGAGGCAAGGATAGGCCGAAGGTTGCGTTCAGCAGGGACTGCGGGCGCACCAAGGGCAAGGATGTTGCCCTTAGCCACTTTTAAAAAGACGAATCAAGAGATAACGAGGAAGGTCGCCATGCCTATCACCATTAACGACTCCCTATTTGCAGCTCAGCAGAGTTCAAACCAGCTGTTGAAAGTTAAAAATGAGAGTGAGAACTCCTTTGAAGCACTCGCTTCTGGTTTAAAAATCAATCAGGCTGTTGATAACCCCGGTTTGATGGGGATGATTAGCCGTCTGACCAGTGAGGTTCGTGGTATTAATACGGCCCGTCAGAATATCAACCAGGGGGTTTCATTAACCCAGGTTGCACAGACAGGGGTTGATACCATTAGCAATGATGTACAGCGCCTACGTGAACTGGCGGTACAATCAGCCAATGGTACGCTGAATGACTCAGACCGCTCGGCCATCAATGCAGAGGCCACTGAGATCCAGCAGAGTATTGCCGACACCATTAGTAACACCACCTTTAATGGTCAAAGCCTGCTTGATTCTGGGAACAGCGTGACCATTCAGTCTGGTACCGATGCGAATAACCAGACAGATCTGCAGTTGAGCGATCTCTCCTCGCTTAATAGCGCAGGGTCTATCGATCTGAGCACACAAGCGGGCGCCGAAGCCTCCTTGAGCCTGCTTGATTCTGACCTGGATAGTCTGGGTACACTCAATGCTTCCTTTGGGGCCTATCAAAACTCACTGGAAAGTGCGGCGGATAACATTAGCCAAATGGCCATCAATACCGAAGCGGCCCGTGCTCAGGTTCAAGATGCCAACGTGGCCGCAGAGATGGCCCGTCAAACAGGCTCAGCCATTCGTATGCAGAGCATTATTGCGGTGCAGGCTCAGGCCTCTCAGATCACAGATAATCTTTATGGCAAACTGATCGGCTAAGGCTTTTCAGAGACAAAAAGAGCTTAAGAAAAACCCCCTCGTGGCAAGCAAGGGGGTTTTTTGTTTTCGCTGCCTTGAGCCGATGACCTTTCCCCGTTTACCATAGTCTTTGGTAATAAGCTTATTCATTGGTTTGGGGCCTACCTATGTTGCGTCTGTTGCTCATTGTTGTTCTACCTTTGGTCTTGGCTGTAACCCTGTTTGTTACCCAAACAGGGTTGTGGAGCAGTATGCAACAGGCAACGCCGGGTCAGGCGCACCATGCCCAGGATGCAGAGCCATTGCTGAAACAGGCTTATGCCCAGGCCTATGCTTGGCAGCAGCTGTTGGTTGAAGGTTTGATGGTTGAGAAATTTGAAACCTACTTGGCCAAATTTCATAAGCATCGACGTGTGACCCGAGAAGGTTTACAACGCATGGTCACGCGTTTAGAGGGGGATCCTGCGCTTGCCCGCTGGCAGGCTCTGCTTCAAGCGCATATGGCCATGGATCCCGCTTTCCGACAGGCCTTGGAGCGGTTTCAGGTTGTCCAAGAAAATCCCAAAGAAGCGGCTGTGGCGGTGATGCCGGATCTAGAAAATCGTTTTCTAAACCCCTTAGAACATGCGGTTGGGCAGTTGCAACAGCAACGCAGTCAAGCCTTACAGCAGCAAGAGCAGGGGCATCGTGGCTTGACCCCCTTACTTTTGTGGGGAATGGGGTCTGCGCTGGTTATGTGGATGTTGCAGTTAGGGTTGCTCTACCGTTGGCAGCAACACCCCCTTAAGCAGATGGCACAACTTCTAAAAAACATTTGGCCAGACACTGTTCCCCAGCCAGATTTGCCCATAGAAAAAGCCCCCGCATTATGGTTAGAACAAGCCCTGTTGGCCCTGACACGCCCACGATCGCTGCCCACCCCTAAGGATGACCCCGCTCCGGTTTGTACCGACCCGTTACGTTTGGAGCTGGGCCCTTTAAGACATGCCCATGGTGAGGGGGATATTCATGGGCTTGTTGTGGTTCGCCTGCTTGATAGTGAGCAGATGGGGCTGCAGATCGGGATGAAACCGTGGGTGGAGTGGCTCACCAATGCCATGGCCCGCTTACATCAATCCCTGGGTGCAGAGGCGTCTGCCATGATGTTGGGTATGCAAGGTATTGCGGTGCGTTTGCCGGCGGTACCTGAACCTTTGGCTTTGGCAGGGTGGGTCTCTCAAATAACCACCGCTTTGCAGGGGTTACCCCAAACCCTTTCTTTACCATTGCCCCTCTCAGTATCTGTTGGGGTGGGGTTGAAAGCCGATAGAGATCTTCAGCAGGCCTTACAGCAGGCATGGCTGGCCAGTTATTTACCCCAGCGTAGTGGTTATGGGTGCTATGAACAGGCCCTGGCTGCCCAATCGATGACAGAGCCTTGGTATTCATTGTGTGAAGCGGTACAGGCACGTCGTGGTATGGCCCTGTTTACCCCGATTGTCTCTCTGCAGGCTGGTGGGGTCTCTTATGTTGAAATGAGTATGCATTGGCAGCATGAAGAGGGTGGCGTGATGACGTTACCAACCCAACCTGTTGCATGGTATCTGCAGCTACAGCTGCCTGGTGTGGCATGGTGGATGATGGAACAAGCGGTACACCAACTGCACGCCTGGCGACAAGAAGCGTTGAATATTCAGTTGGATCTTCAACGGTGGCCATTGCCAGATGTCACCTTTGTCGGGCGTTTGCAGACGTTGATGATGCGCCTTCAGGTGCCTGAGGCGCGGTTGACCATTCTGATCCATCATGATCAATGGCGTGACCCACACCAACAACAGTCGATCCAGGCATTTCAACGTTTGGGTATCCAATGGGGGGTGAAGGGGGTTGGCGGGATCACCCATTGGCAGGGGTGGCCGTCATCCTGTTTGATCTGTTTGGACGAGCTGTGGATCAAACGTCTGGAGGGCGATGAGGAGGCGTGTGCCGAACTGCAGGCGCTCTCCATCCTAACCGCTGAGCATGAGATGACGATGATGGCCTCGGCTGTCGAGAGTCGAATGACACTGGAGCTGAGTAAAAAAATGGGGTGTGATGCTTTTCAAGGTGCTTTCATTGCGCCAGCGATGGCAGCCGATGATTTTTTAACATGGCGCAACCGCTCCCCCTGGTGTCGCTGATCGTCGGGTCTGTTTTGTGGTTCATTGAGTATGGCACGCTTCATTTGTGATGGAACAGGATCTGTGCATCCTGAAAAAGGCGGCACCTTTTACCGCCTTTCCTGAAAACCTTTCCTAAGCACTTCCTATTCATGAGAAGTGGTCTTCATTGTTACGCAAAGTTACCTTGTGATGCGTTGCTTAAGCCTTAAATAATCAGAATGTTAGCCTGATTATCTGGCGGGTGTGTCACTTGGCATGTTCTTGGCAATATTGATGGTCGGCAGAATCCTGAATCCCACCCCTTCAGAGGATCTGTTCAGGTGCTGCACCCTAAGGATAGGCCATGTTGGGTGTGGTGGGATGGGGGGATCCGACCTATGTCGGGCAACATATCTAAGCAGCTGGTATTAGCAGCGGTTGCAACCCCCCTTGGATAAGAAAGGGAGTCGTATGGGCATTGAAATTAACAAGCGGCAATGGGAGCGGGGTACACACCTGCATCTGTTGGCTTGCAGCCCCAAAGATCTGGTTGAAGAGCTTAACCGTTACCGTCTACAGAGTGAACAGCTCGAACGCGTCTATGAGCTGCACCGACGCTTGGGCGAAAAACCAGATTTAGCCGCCATGATCGAGGCTTTTTCCGTCTGGCTTAAAAGCTACTTCTCCCATGAGTTGGTGGCCTATCGGCATGGTGGCCGGCACCGTCAATACATCTCCTGTAGCTGCCATGGCCCAGATCGACAAAATTTGGTGGATGCGGCCTCTGCGCTGTTGGTGGCAGAGACGGTGGAAGATGAGCTGGGCAATCTAGACCACTTAGACAAACGCTATCGCTTTTTGTTGATGGACCCTGAACCGGCTCCTGAGCGACTGTTACTGATTTTTGATCAAGAAAGTGATGAAGGGGACTTTGAGTCCATGGTAGAGATGGTTGCCCGTGAGATGCGGGGACCTTTAGACCGTGTCTTGGCGTATGAAGATCTCTACGATCAAGCCCGTCGTGATGCGCTGACCGGGTTGGTCAACCGCCGGGTGTTTGATGAACGTCTGGAACAAGAGATTACCAACGCTGAACGTTACAGCCATCCGCTCTGTTTGGCCTATCTGGACTTGGATCACTTCAAAGCGGTTAATGATATTCTGGGACATGCAGAAGGGGATGTAGCGTTACGACAGGTCTCTTTGGCGTTGGCCAGTATGACCCGTGACTCAGACTGCCTAGCCCGTGTGGGGGGGGATGAGTTTGCCATGATCTTGCCCCATACAGATCTGGAGCGGGGGCGTAAATTTATGGAACGTCTGGTTTCTAACGTGCGTGCGTTAAATATTCAGGCCCCTGGGCATCCGGTTTTAGGGGTAAGTATTGGCATAAGCCAATGGGACTGTAATGTGCCCTTGGACCGTTGGTTGGAAGATACCGATGCGGCTTTGTATAAAGCCAAAGCCAATGGCCGTTGCCAGGTGTGTGTGCTGTAAAGAACAGGTAAGCATCTATAATTGTCTGCTTTCTTATACGGTGCTGGGGTTCTCTCCAGCACCGTATTTTTATTTGTGACATCCAGGCTCTGGCTGTTTAGACTTCCCCTCGCTGGGGAAAGGGCGTAATCTATAGGGCCTCGAACCCGAATCATGCAGAGACGACCATGGCCAGTGGGCCAGGTCTGTATATAGGTAACGGAATTCCCATGACCCAAGCCCGAAACTTTCTTGAGTTTGAACGTCCCATTGGTGAGTTAATGGCCAAAGTGGATGAACTGCGTCACCTCTCCACCACCTCTGATATCAATATTGAGGAGCAGATTGAGCAGCTGGAAGATAAAGCCAGCAATCTCACGGAGGAGATCTTTGCCAAGCTAAGCCCCTGGCAAAAGACCCAGCTTTCTCGACATCCCGATCGCCCCTATACCAGTGATTATCTGGAGCTGGTGTTTGATGACTTTGTTGAGTTGCATGGGGACCGTGGCTTTGCAGATGACCAAGCACTGATTGGTGGTATGGCCAAACTTAATGGTCGTGATGTCATGGTGTTGGGGCAGGAGAAGGGGCGTGGTACCAAGGAAAAGGTAACCCGTAACTTTGGTATGCCTCGGCCCGAAGGGTACCGTAAAGCGTTACGACTGATGAAAATGGCGGAAAAATTCCGCATGCCTATCATCGCTTTAATCGACACCCCGGGTGCCTATCCAGGTAAAGGGGCTGAACAGCGTGGTCAGGCAGAAGCCATTGCCCGTAACCTTAAAGAGATGGTGATGCTCAAAGTGCCCATGATCTCCATTGTGATTGGTGAAGGGGGATCTGGTGGGGCCTTGGCCATTGGTATGGGGAACCGGGTGATGATGATGCAGTACGCCATCTATTCGGTGATCTCACCAGAAGGGTGTGCCTCCATTTTGTGGAAAGATGCCGCTAAGGCCTCTTTGGCCGCAGAGGCCATGCGTCTGACCGCCGATGAAATTTTAGGGGTAGGGGTGATTGATGGTATTGTGCCGGAGCCTGTTGGCGGTGCCCACCGAGATCGGGAAGAGGCTGCACGTCTGCTGAAGGTGCATCTGGTTAAGCAGTTGGATGGTTTGTTGAAGATGGATTCTGATGAACTGCAAAATCAGCGTTACGAAAAATTTATGGCCATGGGTGAGCTGGAAGAGGTTGGCTAATTGCTCCCTATGACCATGGAGCTGTTTGAGATGTAAGGAGGCCTGGTATCAGGCCTCCTTTTTTATGTTCTGGGCCCAAGCTTTACCTTGGTTGCTTGCCGTCAGTATCTCCTGAAACTCAGTGGCTTCAACAGGGGGGCAGAACAGGTAGCCTTGTAAATGTTGGCAGTTTTTGCGCTTTAGGTGCTCCAGCTGTTGGGTGTTCTCTACACCCTCGGCAACCACCTCCAGCCCCAGTTGTTGGGCCATCAGTAAAATGGCATCAACAACCGCTTGCCCCCGTGGATTTTCGGGATCAATCTTCTGAATAAATGTACGGTCTATCTTCAATATTTCAATGGGGAATTGATGCAGATAGTTCAGGGAAGAGTAACCTGTTCCAAAATCATCAATGGCAATTCTAACCCCAATCTTTTTGAGAGAGGTTACAACGTTCAAGGCATGGTTCATATCCGCCATGGCCATGGATTCTGTAATCTCCAGTTCTAAACACTCAGCAGGTAAGCCTGTCTCTTGTAAGGTTTCAGTCACGCGTTGCAGCAGTTTTGTATCCCTAAACTGTCGGGGTGAAATATTCACCGCAACCGGTAGGTTTTGGCCATGCTGCTGGATCCAAAGCTTAGCGCTACGGCAGGCTTGCCGCAGGATCTGTTGGCCAAGAGGCAGGATTAAGTTGGTTTGTTCGGCAATGGCAATAAACTGATCAGGGTGGATAACCCCTTTATCTGGATGGTGCCAGCGAGCCAGGGCTTCTGCGCCGACAATACGCTGGGAGTGGAGATCAACTTTTGGTTGAAACCATACTTTAAACTGCGCCTCTTCTAGCGCAATGCGCATGTGGGACTCGGTTTCCGCACGCCGGGTATTGACTTGGTTCATCTCCTCTTGGAAAAAACGATAGGTGCCACGCCCCGCTTTTTTGGCTTGGTACATGGCGACATCCGCATGTTTGTTTAACAAAGGTGCGGTACGGCCATCTTGGGGGAAGCAGGCAATACCAATACTGGCACCAATGTGGGCCTCATGCTCATGTAACTGAAATTTTAGATGAAGTTGAGTAAGGATCGCTTTGGCCAGCTCAGTCGCCTTACGTTGAGATGAGAGCTCTGGCAAGATGACGGTAAACTCGTCCCCCCCTAACCGGCAGACGATGTCACTTTTTCGCAAGGTCTTTTGTATACGTGTGGCGACAGCTTTTAACAGTAGGTCTCCCATATCATGGCCAAGGGTGTCATTGATCATTTTAAAGCGGTCGAGATCAATGAAAAAGAGCATGAGCCCCCAATCTTGGCGGGTGGCGACCTCCAGCTCTCTTTGAAGGCGGTCTTGATAGAGGGTTCGGTTGGGTAGGCCGGTTAAGCTATCCTTAAAGGCTAGATCTTCAAGTTTTTTCTCGGTGGCTTTTTGTTCGGTAATATCGATAAAAATGCCGACATAGTTGATCACCTCACCCTGATGATCGTAGACGGTATTAATGGTGAGCCATTTGGGAAAAATAGACCCGTCTTTACGCTTATCCCAAATCTCACCCCGCCATACACCATGGGTTGCAATGCTTTGCCACATTTGTTGGTAGAACCGTGCATCATGATGACCGGATTGGGAGATGCGTGGATTGTACCCCAGCACATCCTCCCGAACATAGCCGGTGATACGCAGGTATGCCTCGTTTACGGCAATGACACGGCTCTCCTTATCGGTAATCAGTACCGCTTCATCGGTATGTTCCACAACCCGCTGATAAAGGTGCAGTTGCTCTTCTGCTGCGCGTCGTTGTTCAATTTCATTAAGTAGATGATCATTGAACTGTTGTAAGGCTTGTGTCCGTTTGGCCACCCTTTGTTCCAAGTTTAGGCGTTCCTGTAAGAGTGCATCATTGCTTTGTCTTAGCTTTGCATAAAGGTCAGAAAGATGGTTGGTCACATCTTTTAAAATGGCAAAATCCGTATCCAGCTTTTTTTGACAGTTTTGGCTCCATTGATAATCCCCCTCGGACAGACCCTTAAGCGCATGGGCTAAAATGGTAATGTTACCTCGTACTCGAGTCAGCATAACAAGACTGATAAAGAGTGTAATGAGCAGTATCGAGCTCCCTGTCCATGCCAAAGTGTGGAACTGTTGATCCAATTTTTGGGCTTGGGCCGTTGTGCGTTGGCTGGCGGCGGAGCTGAGCGTATTAAATAGATCGGCGGCTGCAAATGAGATGCTGTTGTGACGTGTCGCAATAAGTTGAACTCTCTTTGGTGCTTGCTTGGGGTCCAAAGAGGCGGACTTTAAGGCAGAGACCAGGGCATCTCGGTAGCGCCTAAGTTGGTGGTTCAGTGCCGCGAGCTGAAGATCCAGCGTGGTGTTGTGCAAATTCAAAGGTTGAATAAGCTGCGTGAGCTGTTGTTGAAAATGGTGGTTGCTCTCATCCTGGCTATCTAAGATCTCGCGCCCGCGTAGATAGACTTCTTTGGTGGATAAAGGGCTGGAATTTTTAAGAAAATAAGCGGTTCTGTCTTGTAGGCTGCGTAGGGTCTCTGTATGCAGGTAGAGCAGCTTATGTAGGGGGAGAATATTGGAGATGATTTGTTGGTTAAGTAAACTCTGTTGTTGACGTAACGGTTGTAGCTCGCGCCAGGTCGTCCAAAATATAACGAGAAGTAGGGCGGGTACCAATAGGCTCAGTATGCGTAGTGAAAACCATCGACCCAACGGCCATAACGGCATAAGGATTCTCCGGTATTTTGGTGGTTAGTGGAGTTCCAACCACTGCTGTGGATGAATCTTACCCAAGGTTTTTAGCCCTTTTTCATGGGGTTCAAAGACCCAAGCCACACCTTCTGGATCGGGCCAAATACCCATGGCCTCCTGCAAGTTCGCAGAGTGGGAAATGATGATACGGTTTTCACCCATCGCAATGGGTTTGGTCATGAGTTGGCGCAGCTGAGTGGTGATCTCTTCTCGGTTGGTGCGGTGTAACCCAAGGGCGTAGTAGAGGTAGGGCAGCGACTTGGCTTGTCCAAAGGCGATCTGGGCGGTGTCGAGACAGCGGCAAAAAGGGCTGGAGAGTACCTCCCCGATCGGTATGCTCATTTGCTGAAAGGCTTGCCCGATTAGCTGTGCCTGCTTGCGACCCTCTGTTGAGAGATTACGTTGGGTCTCGCACCGACTAAGATCCAGTGTGGGAGAGTCCTGTTCACTGTGTACGGTTTGGGTGTGACGAAAGAAAATAACCAGACCACCTTGGCGCAGGCGCTCAATTGATGGTCGCTGATCAGGATGTTCCGCCGCAGCCAGTGGCCCGACCAAACCTATGCACAGACAGAATAAATATACGCGAAAAAACATGAGTCTATCCTGGTCATGAGTCGTTAACGCTAATTGACCATCCATCGTTCTGTTACAAAGAGACGGTGAATCGGGATAATAATAGACCAAAAATGGTACCCTATAGTAGCGTAAGGAATTGAAAACATGCAAATGAAGTTTTTGGTCTGTACCATTTCACGGTTCTGACATGTCGTTGGAGTGTGACAGCATGTCAGATACATGCCGGTTGAAAGGCTTGATGGGTGAGGTGGTCGCGTAGGGATATTGATTTTTGTTAACTGGCAGATAAGGCGTGCAAAGGGTGATATTTAAGTGTTTTTAGCCAAGTGGTATTGATTACGGCCCGCTTCTTTGGCGACATACAGCGCTTGATCCGCCTCTTTTTGCAGTGCAATGGGTGCCGTATGATGGGTGGGCATGGTGCAGGCTAGCCCCAGGCTGATGGTGATTTTTTTCTCATCCAAGGTAGTTTTGCAGTGTTCAATGGCCAAAGCGGCCACATTGGCCAATAAGGTATCGGCGATCTGTTTTACGCCTTCTGTATCGGTGTTGGGTAACATCACCACAAACTCTTCCCCCCCATAGCGTGCCAACAGGTCAGTGCTGCGTTTCATGCAACACTGCATGGCATTGGCCACACGCTGTAGGGTCTCATCACCGGCTTGGTGCCCATAGTGATCGTTGTAGAGTTTAAAGTGGTCTATATCGATCATGATCAAAGCCATTGGCATTTTATGTCGGACACCTCGGTGCCACTCAGCCTCAAACTGATCATCAAACAGTCGGCGGTTTGCAATACCTGTTAGGCCATCCCGATAGCTTAGGGCTTCCAGCTCCTGTTGTAGGCGGCGCATTTTTAGATGGTTATCCACCCGTTGTGAGACAATGGCGGGGCGAATAGGCTTGGTGATAAAATCGACCGCCCCCAGTTGTAGACCTTTTAACTCATCTGCTTCATCTTCCAGGGCGGTGATGAAAATAACTGGGATATCCGAGGTCTCTTCTTGACGTTGTAAGCGGCGGCATACTTCAAAGCCATCCATTTCTGGCATGGAAATGTCCAGTAGCATTAAATCTGGCTGTTTCTCTTTGGCAAGTTGAAGGGCACTTGGGCCATTGGTGGCAAAAAAGACCTGATGTTCAGGATTAATGACTTGGCGGATGATCTGAATATTTGAGGGGACATCATCGACAATAAGAATACGTGCCTGACGGTTCATCGGGTTACGCGTCATCATTTTCTCCTGAAAGAACAGCGCTCAATCCTTGGGCAGCCTCAGCATAGTCCAGTTTACTGATCTGTTCCATCCATCGTTGGCCTAAAGGTTCTAAACCAGCTTCTTGTAGCTGTGGCTGCAAGCTAACCATGAGCTGTTCTGCGGCCATATCCATATTGTCTAAAAGCTCTTTAAGCTGCTGTAGCTTCTCATGCAAATCTGTAGAAAGGGTCACACCATGGGTTGTAGATGTTGAAGGTTCAGGTACCGTTTTGGTGCCCCCGGTTAATTCTGAAATCGCGTTCAGCAGGGGAGGCCAAGCTTCCTGAAAAGTGGTTAGCCAGAGCTGACACTGCGGCTCATTTTTTTGAATACATGCCTGCTCCAGCTTAGTGGCGGCATGGTGTAGTGCTTTGGCTGAAAGATTACCTGCCAAACCCTTAATGGCGTGGGAGATTGATCTGGCGGCGATGAAGTCTTGTTGCTGAAGATGGGCTTCAAGCTGTTGTCCACTCTGTGCATAGGTTTCGCTCAGTTCAACCAGCAGCTGTTTGTAGAGTGATAGGTTGTTATTCAGTCGCGTGATGCCTTCTGAGATATCAAGTGTGGAGTGTTTGGCTCCCCCTAAGTGTGACTCGGTCGTTTGGGGCCCCATGTTCAGCAGTGTGGGGATGTGCTCTTCGAGCGTACTCAACATCTGTGGAACATCAATGGGTTTGGCAATATGGGCTGCCATGCCGATTTGATGACAACGCTCAATATCCTGGGTCATGGCGTTAGCTGTCATGGCGATGATGGGTGGTGCTTGATCAGGCCAGCGTTGTTTAATGGTATGGGTGGCGGCAAAGCCATCCATGACCGGCATTTGCAAATCCATAAGTATCGCATGAAAACGCTGAGGATCGCCTTCAGCAATCAGATCCACCGCTTGTTGCCCATTTTCACACACCTCAACCTGCATACCTGTTGCTGAGAGGATTTCCAACGCAACTTGTTGGTTGATGTGGTTATCTTCTACCAATAAGACACGAGCCCCTAAAAACCGGTTCATCGTTGGGGTATTGGTCTCGCGGTGATGGGTGTGGTGCTGTTTTTCTGAGGTGCCTGCAAAGGTATCAAGAATGGCATCCAGTAAGATCGAAGGGGTGACAGGTTTGGAGAGAAACGTATCAACCCCCCCCGCTTCAACCTGTTCACGCATCTCTTCTCGTCCGTACGCTGAAACCATAATACAGGCCGCAGGTTGCGTGATCGCTTTATCATCCCGCATTTTTTCAATGGCCTGTAAGCCATTCATGTCGGGCATTTTCCAATCCATACACACCACATCATAGGGGGAATCGCCCTGGTGGCTGGCTTTGGCTAAGGTTTGTAGGGCTTCCGGGCCTGAGGCTGCGGTACCAACGACAAAGCCCATGCTGTTTAAGAACTCGGACAAAATTTCACGGGCTGTGCTGTTGTCATCCACCACCAATACTTTTTTACCCCGGACCTCCGGCCCAGGTACAATGCACCAGCGCCCTTCATCTTTGGGTAATTTAAAGTCAGCTGTGAAGGTAAAGGTCGAGCCTATTTCTGGTTTGCTCTCTGCCCAGATCTCGCCACCCATCAAGGTCGACAGCTGTCGGCAGATGGCCAATCCCAGCCCAGAACCACCATACTTACGGGTTGTGGAGCTATCGGCTTGGCTAAAGGATTGAAAAAGATAGTCCAACTGATCATCACTCAGGCCAATGCCTGTATCGCGTACACTAAAGGTTAACGTGATGTGCTCACCATCTTCCACCACGGTATCCGCTGAGATAACCACTTCCCCCCGTTCGGTAAACTTGACGGCATTGGTGCCCAAATTAATCAAAACTTGTGAGAGACGTAAGGGGTCACCAATGAGGTTGCGGGGGACTTTGTCACAAATATGGAAGAGCAGTTCCAGCCCTTTTTCCTCAGCTTTTACAGAGAGGATGTTACTGAGTTGATCCAGCACATCATCCAGACGGAACTCTGTGGACTCCAAAATCAGCTTGCCTGACTCAATCTTAGAGAAGTCTAGGACATCATTAATGACACCCAGCAGAGATTGCGCCGAGGCGTTGATTTTTGTCAGATAATCGGTCTGTTTAGCATTTAGAGGCGTATTTTCCAGAAGGTGCCCAAGTCCCAGCACGGCATTCAGTGGTGTACGAATTTCGTGACTCATATTGGCCAAGAAATCACTTTTGGCTTGGTTAGCCGCTTCAGCCTGCTCTTTGGCTTGGTGTAAGGCATCATCCAGTTTACGGCGCTCAATTAAACCGGCCAGTGTTTGGCCAATAATTTCAATATAGCGAAGCTCTTCATCTGACGCACAATGACCAGGGTTGAGATAAAGAATCAGTACCCCAAGCAGGGTGTTGCGAGACAAAATGGGTACGGCATAGTGACCATGATCTGCCATGCCTGGGTAATGAATATGATGGCGTTCATCAACATGACTGGCATAAATGGTTTGGCGTTGTTCGGCCGCTTGTCCGCACAGACAGTGCCCCAAACCCACCTTGTTGCAGCTCTGAAGTAAAATGGGTTCAAGGTTATGATGGGCACTGAGGGTGAGTTTTTGTGTCTCTTCATCATAAATAAACAGACCGCCCTTATCCAATAGGGTCAGCCACGGCAGGCTAAGGACTTCCGACAGGGCACTTTGTAGCTGTTCGGTAAAGCTCATGGGTTGCAGGGCGATTTTGAGCAGTCGATTAATCACCACTTGGGCATTGTGAGCCTGGTTGCGTTCTTGTTCGGCCTGCTTACGGTCGGTAATGTCCACCGCCATGCTGATTACAGCCCGTCGACCGTCCGGCAGCTCACCCAAAGGTGCAGAGCTGAAGTCCCAAATACGCTGGCTACCTTCCTGGGTGCGAATGGTAAACTCACCCTCATGCTGTTGTCCTTTATGACGGTGTAAATTACGTATGCCATCGATGACATTTTGGCTCTCTTCTGGGTGGGCACGTCCAGCCCAGCGCTCGATGGTGGGTATGGCTGCATGGGTATAGCCTGTGATATGTGTCCAGCTTTGGCTGATCTCCAAAACTTCACCATCGGATGCATGGAGCATAATGGGAGCAGGGGATTGTATAACCGCTCGACGAAAGCGCTTTTCACTGGCTTTTAGAGCCTCTTCATAGCGGCGGCGTTCACTGACGTCCCGGATAATCAGTAAGCGATAGGTGCCTTGCTCACTGACCGTCACATTGCTGGTGATCTCAGCAGGAAAGTAGCGGTCAGACGGGGTGTGGATCTCCATGGTGACGGTATGTATGGCCCCATCATTGGCCAGTAAGGATTCAAACAGTTCACTGCGGGACTCCCCACTGCTCTGTTTGCCAAACAGGGATTTGACCGATTGCCCCAAAAGTTCATCCTGGGGCATGTCAAACAGTTCACAGGCCTGATGGTTGATGCGTAAAATCTGACCATCTTCACGCAAGGTGAGCATGGCATCTGGCGTGGCCTGTAAGATGGTTTCCAACTGGCTGCTGATCTGTAGTGTACGGTTGTGCCCAAGAACAATACGGCGCAACATATAGGCTGTAAAAAGCCCCATAAGGATGGTTGCTGGTAGCAGCAAAATACTCCAGGTCAGGTAGCTTTTTGTGGTGTGCAGAGAGGCCATGGTGGTGGCCTGTTTTTCAGTACGGAAGGCATCAATGGAGTCCGTTAAGATGCGCATGGCCGTAATGGCGGGGGCATCATCAATTTTCACCACTTTATCAACCGCTTTTGGGTCGGCACCCCGTTTGACCAGTAAATAGGCCCTGTGGACATTATTTTTGTATTTCTCAATGACTTGTGTAAAGTTGCCCATGGCCTCAATCTCTTTGGGAGAGGGGGCGAGGCTATAGTAGTGAGAGGTTAGGGCCTCAAACCGTTCAAAACCGGCTTGAACCCGGTCATAATAGTGGGGTTGGCCTCTGAGTACATAATTTTTGAAGTGATGAATAAAACCACCATAACCCAGTTCCTGATTGATGCGAGAGAGAACCTGAGCTCGGGAGAGTGCCAGTTGTTGGTACTGGTTTATCTCCTGATGAAAGGTCTGTATACGGCGGAACCCTTCTAGCCCATAAAGCAACATACCTGAAACAGCGGCCATGGTAATAATCAAGATCAAGGTAACCATCCAGCTATAGCGGTTTCGGCTGCTCTTGTCCTTGGTAGAGGCGGTGGGCTTATGGGGCTCCGGTTGGGGTTTCTCCCGGTCTGATATGGTTGGTTTGGCGTGCTGATCCTGGGGGTGGTGGGGCAGACGCTCTTTGGCGCTATCCATTTCCATTAAGGTCTGGGTCAGTAGTTTGGCTTTGGCTTCTGCCATATAGGCTTGTGCACGCATGGCCAGAGACTGCTCAATTAGCCGCTCTTGAACCGTGAGTGCGTCATCCATGGCCTTAAAGGGGTCTTGGGCGTTAGGCATGCTCATCTCAATCCCGTTTTAGATCCAGGCCGCAGGGGAGTTGGCGTAGATGTTCAATGGCAACCTTGACCTGCTCTCCCTCAATGATCGAACCGTGTTGGGGTAAAATACGATCGATCTGTAACTGACTCAACCGCGCCATGGCAGGGGCTAATATGGTGTTGCTGGGCATATACTGCTGATGCCAGGAATCCATGCTTTGGGGAAAGTGGTCCCCTGCATAGAGCGCCCAGTTATGATCAATGGCGCCGAACAGATCACTGGAAAAAAGGCTGCGACTTTTGGTGTCGTAGGTCACGATGGCACCAGGGGCATGTAGATAGGGGGTGGGGATAAACTGCAACTCTCGGCCGCTGCGTAACGACAGCTTACCACCCTGTTGACTCGTGTCATGAAATTTGGATTTGATCCCATAATGCCGGATTAACCGAATGGTGTTCAAACTGGCCGCAATACGTAGATCATCCCGCCCAATGACATCCTCAATAACCGGTAAATTTCCGCAAACATCAGGATCTTGATGGTGGGCAATGATCAGGGTGATTTCCTGTGGTTTAACCAGATCAATAATTTTACGGGTAACGATGGGAAAATGGGGGATAGAGCCTGGATCAAACACCACCACATCTTCATCATCAATCAAGAGGTAAGGGTTGCAATGAAGGTTAGCCTCCGCATCATGAAACCCAACCCAGTGGATATCACGGGTAATGGCGATGGGGCGGTCATAGTTGAGCTGCGGCATAGATAGGCAACCTTCTGTTAATATCAGGTAGATGACGATCCAAAGTATCAAACAATCGATAAAGGCAATATTTTAGTTTTGTGACAAATGTAACATAGTGGTTTTAAATAGGTTTTGACCGGATTTGAATGTTTGCATTCTAGCGTATATCTCTCGCTATAGGAAAGGGATTTGCGTATGGGGAAAACGACCTAATATGGCTTTAAATCCTTTTGGTTGTGGGGTCTGGCCGCTCAAGGGGGGTGTTTGGGCGCTTCTTTGGCACATATGCACCCAGCGGGGGGCAAGGCTTCCATCTATTGATGAGAGGTCTTGTGGTCTTTAGGAAGCTGCAGAAATATAGGGATAAACAGAGTCTATAAATGAAGTGTATCGTTGAATTTATACGGATAGGGCGTGCTGTCAGCGTAGCTTCATGTTTAGGGATTAGGTATGATGCCTGAATCTATGCCGCTGGGGGGGCGGACCGCTCTTTATGAATGAACCGGCCCGGTATGTGCATGTCTGTTTCGGTGGGTTTTTCTGTATGGCGCATGTGTTCGGGTTGTTAGGGTTTGCGACCTTTTTTCAATTAGGAGATTATTGATGCCTCTGGTTTCCATGCGCCAACTGTTGGATCATGCCGCTGAGAATGACTATGGCTTACCCGCCTTTAATGTCAATAACATGGAGCAGGTGCGCGCCATTATGCGTGCCGCGGATGACACCGACAGCCCCGTTATTTTGCAGGCATCAGCTGGGGCCCGTAACTATGCGGGAGAGGCTTTTTTGCGTCATCAAATCATGGCGGCCATTGAGGCTTACCCCCATGTGCCCATTTGTATGCACCAGGACCACGGCCAATCTCCAGCGATTTGTCAGGCGGCTATTCGCTCTAACTTTACGTCGGTTATGATGGATGGTTCCCTGCACGAAGATGGTAAAACCCCTTCGGATTGGGACTATAATGTGGCCACCACCCGTAAAGTGGTAGAGTTTTCTCATGCCATTGGTGTGAGTGTAGAAGGTGAACTGGGTGTGTTGGGTTCCTTAGAGACCGGTATGGCCGGTGAAGAGGATGGTATTGGGGCGGAAGGCAAGATGGAGAAAGATGCCCTGCTAACCGATCCAGAAGAGGCGGCACAATTTGTTGAGCAAACCCATGTTGATGCCCTGGCCATTGCCATTGGTACAAGCCATGGTGCCTATAAATTTACCCGTAAGCCCACGGGTGATATTCTGGCGATCAGCCGTATTGCAGAGATCAACAAGCGTATACCGAACACCCATTTGGTGATGCATGGATCTTCGGCAGTTCCTCAGGAGCTGTTGGCCATTATCAATGAATATGGTGGTGAAATACCTGAGACCTATGGTGTACCGGTAGAAGAGGTTGTTGAGGGTATTAAACACGGTGTACGTAAGGTAAACATTGATACAGACCTGCGTTTGGCTATGACTGGGGCTATCCGCAAGTATTTACACAGTAACCCCAGTGCATTTGATCCGCGTAAGTATAACCGTCCTGCGGAAGATGCTGCTTATGATGTGTGTAGAGCCCGTTATGAGGCTTTTAACACAGCCGGTCATGCCTCCAAGATCAAAGTGATCACGATGGAGAGCATGGCTAAGCGGTATGCTTCCGGGGAGCTTGACCCCAAGGTGAACTAAGGTATGTGGCGACAGGCGCTCTTTGGCATAACTACACTACTGGCTGCCCTGGTCCCGTTTTCTGCAGCCTCCGCTCAGGAGGTGTTGGGAGAGCGGGCTAACGCCTGTCCGGCGGCGCGTGAGATCGCGCTTAAGGGCATGGGGTTGTATGATATCCAGCCAAAGAAGGGCCTGGCTGCCTTGCAAGAGGCCTATGAGCTGTGCCCCATGGATCTGGCCGTTGGGTACAACCATGGTTTGGGTCTTTATCTGGCCGATCAAAAACGGGCAGCGCTCAAGGTGTGGGGTAAGCATATGAAAACTTACCCCAATCACCTACATACGGTTGCCAACCATGCTTGGACCTACTTTGAACTGGGGGAGGATGAAGATGCGCACATTGCCGCATTCCGTGCCCTGGAACGTTTTCCCCAAGATCTCTCACTTGCCCACACTAAGCTTTATAGTCTGTTTCGCCTTGGACGTTATCTGGAAGCCTATGACTGGCTGACCCGTGCCAATTTGGAAGGGTTGCGTGCCAAAAAATGGCAGGAGCAAGCTGCCCGCTATGTCGTGGAGAAAGAGGGTTGGAGAAAGTTTAGAGCGGGGGAAGAGTTTGAGGCATTAAAACGCAGCATCAATCTGTTGGTAAAAGAGTATCCCAGCGAAGATCAGTTTGTGGTGGCTAAAGATATGTTGGCCCTTGCCCATGTGGATAATGAGGCTGAGGTGCCAATTATTCTGCCTCTGCCCCATGAAGTTTGGGCTAAAAAAGGTAATGTGGATGACCGCCGTTTGGTGTTGGATGAGTTCATCCAGGCTCAACCACTGATCAATAAGTGGGAAAAACGCTCCGATACCTTCGCGTTGATCGTGGGTGTTAGCCGCTATAATCATCTGCCAGGCCGCTATTTTTCTGCACGGGATGCTGAGAATATGGCCCAGCTATTGGTGCGCCGTGGCCTGTTGCGTGGGGATGCAGACCATCTGCGCCTCCGTTTGGATCGAGAGGCCACCACGCTGACTTTACAAAGGGATATTAACTGGTTGCTGGAACAGGGCCGTTTAAACCCCAACGCACAGTTGATCTTCTACTATGCTGGGCATGGTGCGCCCTATATGACCGGTAAAAATGGCACATTGCAGGATCTGCTGATGTTGCCGGTTAATGTCCGTAAAGAGATGATGACCCCGGATAGTGCGCTGTCCATGAAAGATCTACGGGAGTCTTTGGACTCCCTGAAAAACAGAGATGTTGCTGTGATTATTGACAGCTGTTTTTCGGGTAAGGCCCCTTGTTTAAAAACCAAAATGCCGTTAAAGCCCCATCATCGGTCAGGTGCTGAAGTGGCCCGTAAGCCTTGGCTGTTAGCCGCTTGGGATGATCGCCCCTCACAGTTTTTTGCCCCTGGACGTCAAAGTGGCCTGACCTACTTCCTGATGGAAGGGATGTTGGGACCTGCGGATGGTTTGGCTGGTAACGCGAAAGATGGTTGGGTGGGTTTTTCTGAGGCATTTGTCTATGCGCGCCAGGCCATTAAAGAGCAGGGGTTGAAAATGACCCCATGGATGACCAGAGGCAGTAAAATGCGCCTGACCCAAACCGGAGGTGACCGATGATTGGTTTCTCTCTACGCCCACGTTGGTTTATCTGGCGGGCTATAGCCATGGGGCTGGCGTTGTTTCCTGGTATGGCCAGTGCTTTTTTGGTCAACCAATGGGAACCTATTGATACCAGTAGACAGCGGGCCCAACCCGCAGAGGTTGTGCAGCCAGGGCAGCATTGGTTGGAGCCTTTGACAGGTATAGAAATGGTGTGGATTGAAGGGCGCTGTTTTAAGTATGGCAGTGCCCCACGTATTGATGGACGCGATGCCGATGAAGGGCCTGTGCGGGATATCTGCCTATCTGGGTATTGGATTGCCCGCACGGAGATGACCCAGGGCCAGTGGCGACATGTGATGCGGAACAACCCCTCCCAAAACCGTAAAGGGGATGAATATCCTGTTGAGCAGATCGCTTGGGATGATGTGGAGATGTACCTTGGCCGGCTTAATAGCTTCTATAAAGGTAAGGTCAAGTTTCGTCTACCGACCGAAGCCGAGTGGGAGTTTGCCTGCCGTAACCGTGGCCAACGGGTACGTTACGCCACAGGCAGTAGTGCAGGGCAGGGGGCGTGGTACCGGGATAATAGTGGAAACCGGCCACAGAAGGTGGCCACCCGGCGTTCCAACCGTATTGGGTTGTTTGATATGAGTGGGAACGTCTGGGAGTGGACCCAGGATGCCTATGATGGCCAAGCCTATGCCAAAGCCAAATCACAGGACCCGCTTCATGAGGGTGAGCAGCCCTACCGTGTGATCCGTGGTGGTAGCTTTAGTAGTAAAACCAAGCAGCTGCGTTGCAGTAATCGTGGGTTTGAGCATTTCAGTACGCAATCCCCCATGATTGGGTTAAGGCTGGCGGCGGAGATTGATATACCTGTGAAGAAAAAACCCATTAATCTACGCGATGCACTGCTCTAGTCAGTGCCTGATTCTGCCCAATGCTGAACAAAAAAAAGCGACTCTTTAGAGTTGCTTTTTTTGTTTTGCGGCATGGCTGTGGATGGTTATGGCTAATGGTGCAGGTGTCAGCATGGGGGTTTAAGTCTATGGGCTCTATCCCTGTGCCTTGGTCTGTTGGTCTGTGGGATCTCTCATGAGGCACCGCTCAAAGGTTGGGGGGCTCAGTGGCCTGCCCAGCCCCGCATCGTATAGAGGATGTGGGGCTGGCTGGTTCTCCTCGCAGCTTGGTTTGCTGAGGGTGGGGGATGGATAGCCTGATGTTGATCAGCAGAAAACCCCTGGGGAAGAGATGTTTAGTTCCATCACACCTGTGGCCCGTTTTGTAAAGGTCGAGACCCGCTAACGGGCCTATCGCTACCCATGCTAAGCTTCAAAGGTCTGTACGGGTACCTGATGTTTGCTATTGCTGCTGGCTTTAGGGCAGACAATGGTCAACATACCCTGGGCATAGCTTGCGGTGGCCTTACCATTTTCTACATCACCAGGCAGTTTGAGGTGCCGTTGATAGGGCAGGTTCGCCCGCTCATCATATGTGCAGTTTGTGTGATCGCGCTCATTCTGAGTTTTTAGCGCACCAAAAAAGCTCACTGTACGCTGCTGGTTTTCAACCTTTAAAGTGGCGATATCAATACCGGGCATCTCCGCTTCCACGATCCAGGCCTTTTCATCTTCATGCAAGGAGATCAGAGGGGTACGGGTGGATTCAACCGACTCCGCATCCTGGGCAGCACGGGCCATGAGGTGGTCCATCTCTTTTTGAATGGCACGGACCTGACGGAAGGGGTCAAGGGTCATTAAAGTCATGATGTTTCTCCAGATCGCAAGGGCTATAAAAAAGGAGGTTGCAACCTCCTGTCCTGTTGCGAAGCGCTTCTGGTAACTCATGTGGGGAGGGGAGGGCAAAACATCAATAGGTCAAAGGATGTTTTTTTGATGGTATGCTCGTAGTACATTGAAAATTATATGAGAAAAAATAGATCCATCATATGGTTGGCCACAGCCTCGGCATCATTTAAAGGTAGCACAGGGCAATCTGTCGGATAGTTTGGGTCATCACTCACCACGGCTAATAGGGGGGTGGGGATATCGATGGGGTCGATCTCTATGCCCTGCCGATGGACCAGGATTTTAGGAATATCTCCGGCTTTATACCCTTCCACCAGCACCAAGTCTGGATCATCCATATAGGGTAGAAGCTGTCGGGGATCTGGCTGCTCAGAGCTGGGGTGCTCCCGGACCTGAAACCAGGAGCTGGGACCTGCATAAAAGACACTCTCAGCACCTGCACGACGAAAGCGATCACTATCTTTACCCGGTATATCTGGGCTGGCCTTATGGTGGCCATATTTAATGACACTGACCACATAACCCCGTTGAGACAAAATATGGGTGATCTGCTCAATAAGGGTGGTTTTTCCGGTGCCGCTCGGGGCAAAAAACCCAATAACAGGGGTATCCATATGCTTAGCCACCACTGACGGGTGGGAAAAAAGCAACTTCATCACTATCTTTAACGGGATCTTCAGCTCGAGCATGGGTTTGGTTCACGGCCACTTGCACATGTCCGCCAGCCAAGGCCTCTGCATAGGGGGCGCCTAAATCCTGAAGGTGGGCCAGTAGCGTACCCACGGTTGTCACATTCTCAGGCAGGGGCAGCTGTGTGGCAGGCATGCCGACCTTATCTTTAACCGATGCAAAAAAAAGCAGATGAGCCATAGCGTGGTTTATCCTTAACCGTATCGTATTCTGATCTTATTGGTCTGGTTGCTCAGATCAGCGGGGTTGTCGTAAGATTTAGGTGCCATTTTGGGCCTGAAATTCCAATAAAGCCCATTTTCTACCCGTTCATCTGCCCTGACCGCCGCTAAAAGTCCACAGCGAACTTAAAGGTCGCTGCATCACCAGAGAGTTGGTCGGGCATTCGGTCCCGACGTAGCTCAAGTGACAGGGCGCTGTTGGGGAAGAGGTTCATACGAACCCCTGCCAAAAAACGATCTTCGGGTAAATCGCCATCCAGTGGTACACCACTGCCCTGGTAGCCCAGCGCAAAAGTGGTGGCAATACCACCCCATGCATGACGATAACCGAGCTCTGTGTTCCACGCACTTGGGCGTAACCCGGTTAGATGTGATGTTTGGTCGGAGACGCGGTTGGCTGTGGTGACATACTCGCCCAACATGGTAAGAGCACCCATATTAAAAATACCATGGGCACTAACACCTTGAAGATCCAATAGATCATCAGCCCGTTGTAACTGCATATTATTGGTGTACCGTACACCAACATCCATAGAGAAGGCCCCTTCATTAAGCATATAGCCCATATGGGCTGTATAGCTGTTGGGTAGGCTCAAACGGCTATGGGGGGTGCCCGCATACAGTCCACCGTATAGGCCCTCATCTGCTCTTAAACCTAGTGCTAGGCCTTGTGCAGGTAAGGTCGCCATTTCACCGGTTAGGCTCATGCTGTCCCAGTGGCTGGCTGTCGCGGCAAAGGGGCGTACTTTGCGTCCCATCTCCATATATAGATGTGGCGCTTCACCATAGCTCAGTCGTAACGTCTGATGGGTTGTTACCTTAACCTCATCCCCATCCTGAATGATCTGAGGGGTCAACATGGGTTGGGCGTGCAGACCGGGCGGTGGGCTCTCGTCATGGGGTTTTACAAAACGCTGAGTGGGATCTTGATGCGTTTTAAGTTGGTTGGCCACGGCTTTGGGGTTGGCGATTATGCTTTTATCCTGAGACTGTGCCAGTGCAGGGGATAGCATAAGCAAGAGGGTGCTACTTGCCATAACATGGATAAACTTCATCTGCTTTAAATGGTGCGGCGTGGCCTTCATAAGCGTCTGCTTGAGTACATGAATGACGAGAAATCCCAATATTCGCAGTATAGTCGGGCCTAGAGAGAAAGTCCATTTTAAGGGCGTAGGCCGGTTTGTAAAAACCAAGGCATGTTTTAACTTAAAACCAAGTGTGCTTTTTTTCTCTGCTTTATTGTTCGACAGCTAATAAAGGTTAACCCAATGGCTTATCCCTGTGATGCCTGCCGTAAACAGATCCGTTTAGGACGTTATGCCAAACCTCATGGTGCACTTCAGCTTAAAGCAGACAAACCTGTGCGCTTTGTTAAACGTTCTGAAACCTGGGTATGTCAAACCTGTGGGGCTCTCTTGCATGCACCAGATACCGCACATCAATCTCACTGGATGATTACAGGCTGTTACTAAAAAAAGTGCTTAAAAAGTGATCGTAAGTAGCTGTTTTTCTAGATGTTGGTGAAGTCACATTTTGATACAGAGTAATAACTTATATAATATAAGCCGTGAATATAAGCATAAATCTAAAATATAGTAAGAAAAAGTAAGGTTCAAATTGTGTTGTGTTGGGTTGTGCAGGAAGTGTTTAAAAAATAGCCTTTATGTTGCCCAATATAAGGGCTTAATGGATAAAAAATATCATATTGCTAAAAAAATGTTAGATGTGCTAATCATGATCTAATAAAGAAAAGCATCCTGTATTTATAGGTAGTTGCGACAGTTTAATCGACTGCTTGTCAAGGGGACCTGCTCACAGTGTGTTCAATATGTGAGCAGCCAGGATGCTTAATAACTCCCCGTTGTTTCCCCTCAGATCTGTGAGTCTGTTTCCATGAAAATTCAACATAAACTGATCATTGGTGCGCTTTTATTAGGTACCTTGCCTTTGCTTATTTCCTCAGCTTGGATTGGCTGGGTAGGGGTTGATACAGGTCGTCAGGCTTTAAGTGATGTCGCCCAGCAAAAGTTAATTTCTGTACGTGAAACCAGCCGCCGTAGCATTGAGCGCTATCTTCATTTGTTGGAAGATCAGGTAAAAACCTATTCCAGCGATGGCATGGTGATTGATGCCATGGCAGACTTTAACGCAGGCTATGCGCGTATTGTCGATCAAACGGCCCAAGGTGATGTGGCCCATCAGAAAAAGCAAATTCTCGCCTACTATGATGCACAGTTTGGTGCCCGCTACCAAAACCGTAACAGTGGCGGTAAGCCCAATATGCAGCATTTGGTCAACCAGTTAACGCCAAATTCTGTTGCCCTGCAGTACCAATATATCGCCAATAATCCTCACCCACTGGGTGAAAAAGATACCCTGAAAGTGGTTGAGTCCGACAACAGTGACTATGGAAAAGCCCATAAAAAATTCCATAGCCATTTTCGGGATTATCTCAAAACGTTTGATTACTACGATATCTTTCTTGTCGAGCCAGAGCAGGGACGTATTGTCTACTCGGTATTTAAAGAGCTGGATTATGCAACCTCCTTGAACAGCGGCCCTTATGCCAACAGTGGTTTGGGCAAAGTGTTTAAAAAGGCGGTGTCTCTGACGGAACGTGACGCCGTGGTCTTTGAAGATTTTTCTCCCTACTTTCCCTCTTATGAAGATCCCGCCGCTTTTATTGCCTCCCCGATCTTTTCTGATGAAGGTAAAAAGTTGGGTGTGTTGGTTTTTCAAATGCCCATTGATCGGATTAATGCGGTCATGACCTTTGGCGGGCAGTGGAAGAGTAGTGGCATGGGGGATTCCGGCGAGAGTTATCTGGTTGGGCCAGATACACGTATGCGTAGTATGAGCCGGTTTTTAATTGAGGATAAAAAGGGCTATCTCGATGCACTTAAAACAAGCGGTATAGAGCGCAGCCTACTGGATAAAATTGATAAAAAAGAGACCAGTATTGGTCTGCAGCCGGTAGCTGGGGATAGTTCCCGTAAAGCCCTGGCCGGTCAAAGTGGTTTCCATATTATTGATGATTACCGCGGGGTGCCTGTCTTTTCAGCCTACGCACCCATTGAGTTTGGGGGTGTCCGGTGGGGTTTGATCAGTGAAATTGATGAAGCCGAAGCTCTGGCGACCGTTGCCGTGTTGCAAAAGAATATGCTCTTTAGCTCGGTGACCACGGTATTGATCATGTTCCTGGTGGCAGCTATAGCAGGCTGGTTGCTGGCCAAAGGTATGATCAAGCCTTTGAAGGCGATCAACCAAGCGCTAGGGCGTTTGATCAATGGTGATCTGAATGCACGTATGGATGTACCCAATGCAGAGGATGAAATTCGGGGTATTGCTCTAAATTTGAATGAGCTGGGTGCCCACTTAAGCTACACCACCAAAGCCATTACCATGCACTCAGGCAGTATGGCGGCCTGCTCTGGCGAACTGCTGAACATTCGTCAGCTGGTACGCCAGGATTCAGGGAATGCCCATACTGTTGTTGAGAGTGTGACCGCAGAAAACCGGAACTTGGCTGCAGATATTATTCAGGTTCAAACTGGTGTTCAGGAGATTCATCAACGCTTAGGTTCAATATCAGGCGCGGCTGTGCAGCTGACAAGCAGTATTGATCATATTGCACAGGCTGCTGAAGAGAGCAGTCACAACATCAATACGGTAGCCTCTGCAGCGGAGGAGATTACGGCAAATATTGGTGGGGTTAATGATAACTTGGCTCAAGTGAATGACTCGACCCAATCTGTCTCTGGTTCCATGACAGAGTTGCGCAACTCTATTAGTGAGATCCGTGAGCGGTGTAGCCGTACAACGGGTGAATCTCAATCGGCCCGTGATCATGCCGAATCCGCCTCTACAACCATGGCGGAGCTGTCTCAAGCTGCACAAGAGATTGGTAAGGTTGTGGATGTTATTAACAATATTGCCGACCAAACCAACATGCTGGCGCTCAATGCTTCCATTGAAGCGGCGGGTGCAGGGGAGGCAGGTAAAGGTTTTGCTGTGGTGGCCAATGAGGTGAAAGAGCTGGCCAGTCAGACCAGTGAAGCCACCCAAACCATCTCTCAGCAGATTCATGATATCCAAGCGCGAACAGGGCAGGCTTCCAATGCCAATAAGGCCATCCATGATGCCATTGAGCGTATCAACGATGGTAATATGGAGATCGCCTCATCAGTCGATCAGCAGGGGCATACCATTGACCATGTGGCCAATGAGATTGATGCAGTGGTACAGGCCACAGGTGTCGTGACCCATAGCGCGGCAGAGCTCAATGAGGCCGCCAATGAAATTGCCCGTTCTGCTTTGGAGTCGGCCAACAGTGCCTCTACCATTATGTCTGCCAGTCAACAAGGGGCGGATGCCAGCCGAGAAGTGGCGGAGAGTGCCAAACAATCCTACGACTATGCCAACGAGATCCAAAGTTTGACCAACCATACCCAAGAGGTGACCGAAGTGGTCGCCAAGCGGATGGATGAGGCCTCAGATACCGTACGCTTTATGCAAGGCTCCAGCCGTCAATTTGATCACTTGGGCGATACACTGCGTAATATGAGCAATGCTCTGTTCATGACACAGTTGGAGATGAGTACTGGGACGCCCTCTTTTGATGTGCGTCGCTTTAAGTCAGGGTATCTGGCTTGGCAGTCGGCATTGGAAAAAGCTGTTGATGGTCGTGAACCCTTTGATGCCGATTATTGGTTTGATCCCCGTAATCTGGAGACCATGAACTATCTGAACGACCCCAAACGCAGCAACTCAGAGCCCAAACGCCAACTGTTGCAAAACCATGAGCAGCTGATCACCTATAGTAAAACGGTGTTAGCCTCAACCGAAAATAGCGATACCTCAGGGGCAACCAAGGCGTTGGAGCAGTTTATTGAGGGGTGTGGTGCAGCCTTTACTCAGATGGATGCTCTGTACTTGGGCCGCGAGGGTGAAGAGCGTGATGCACAGCCCTTCTTCCCTTGGAGAGATAGTCTCAGCGTTGGTGTAGCCCAGTTTGACCAGGAGCATCAACGTTTGATTGATCTGATTAACCAGATTCAATCCGGTCTGAAAAGGCGCATGCCCCAAGAGCAGCTTTCTCAGTTGATCACCGAACTGGCAAGCTTTACAGATACCCACTTCTCACGGGAAGAGGGCATTATGAAAAAGCATGGTTATCCTGGTTTGGGTGAGCAGCAGGATGAGCACCGAGGTATGGTGGCCAAGCTACATGATCTGGCGAAGCAGCATGAAGAGGGTGAGTTTAGTGCCGCCATGGACCTTATGGGCTTTGCCCGAGCTTGGCTCACGGAACACATTCTGGAAACAGATATGCGCTACAAACCGTTCTTTGCTGAGCGTGGTGTAAAGTAACGCGCTAAGTTTATAGAGAAGAAGAGGCCCTGCTGACAATCAGCAGGGCTTTTTTTGTGCCACAGCAGGGGCATGTTTACGTTCTACCCAAAGGATAACCAGCAGCGCGACCCCATTGAATAAGGCAAAGCCACCAATAAGCGGGATAAGGGTACCATTAAAGGCTTGTCCTAAGCCCGTTCCCAGAGAAACGGCAATAAAGGAGGAAAAAGCACCGACAACACTGGAGGCCACGCCAGCCATATGCCCCATAGGCTCCAGGGCTAAAGCGGTGACATTGCCCATAAGTATGCCAATACAGAAAAATGCAATGAGTGCCCAAACCATCATGCCACCAAGGGGCAGTGGGTTGCCGCTCATCAGTAGGTAGAGCAGCACCAGGGTGGAGAGCCCGCTAAGGGTCATCAGGGCAAGTTGGCTGAGATACCGCATGCCCCAATGCATCACCAATTGGGCATTGGCCACACTGGCCAGGCCCACAGAGAGTGCCAACCCGCCAAAGTAGTAGGGAAAGTGACTACCCAGGGCGTAGTGGTTTTGCAAAATCTGTTGAGAGGAAACCAAATAGCCCACAAAAGCCCCAAAAATAAGACCGTTTGCAATGGTATAGCCCAGGGTGGCGGGGTGTGTGCTGGCCTCTTTAAACATCTGCCAGAGGTTGTGCCAAGAGAGCTCTCGCCGATATTCAGGGTGTAAGGTCTCGGGCTGACGCCAACCAAACCAGCACAGTACAACCAGTGAGAGTAAGAGCAGCAGGCCAAAAATCATGCGCCAGTGGGCCACCATGAGAATCCACTGGCCAAGGGTTGGTGCCAGTACAGGTACAAGAATAAAGACGGACATGATCATGGACATAATGCGGGCCATTTGACGCCCAGCATAGATATCCCTGACCAGGGCTGTGGCAATGGTTCTAGGGCTTGCTGCACCTAAACCTTGTAGAAAACGCCCCAGTAGCATGGCTTGAAAATTTTCAGCGTATAAAGAAAGTACAGACCCCACCATAAAGATCAACAACCCAATAAAAATCATGGGTCGACGTCCGGTACTGTCGGAGAGCGGTCCATAAAAAAGCTGACCAACGGCAAAACCCATGAATAAGATAGAGATGATGAGCTGGTTCTGTTTGGCACCTTGCGTACCGAGCGCTTGGCCCATGACTTCCAGCGCTGGAAGCATGGCGTCAATAGAGAGCGCAACCAGGGAGATCATAAGGGCCAGCATGGGGATAAACTCCCCATTGGATAGGGCTGAAGGGGAGGGGGGAGCCTCTGACATGGTGATCTTTCTGGCACGTTTGGTGACGTGCGAATGGGGCCAGGTAATGGAAAAAACTAAGCTTTTTAGGCCAAAGCGGCGTTTAACAGACGGTTAGCTATCTTTGTCTTTTTTAAGGGTAAAGCCCCGATGCAGCAGCCCGTCAGTGCCGCATCGGGGCTTTGTTTCCCTAGAAATAACGGGCCAACTCCACTTGGAACATGGTGTCACGTCGGCGGCTGTAGAGTAGGTCTGACGGGTCTAAATTCAGGTTACTCCAGCCATCCACCGATATTTTCCAATCCTGGCCAATGCGACGGCTGGCCTCCATGGTCAGGTAGACGGCCTGACTGTCCATATCGGTAATGGCCCCCGCCAGGAACTCTGTAGATTGGGTGTCGTTCAGGGTTAACCGTGCACCGACCATGAGATCATTTTGAAATGGGGATAGGCTGTTATCATTCTGCTCTTCCCATAGGTACTCTGCAATAAGTCCCAGGTCAGCATCACTTTGCATGAGACCAACCAGGGTATATTCAAAGCCACCCACAGCCGCGAGACTGCGCCCTTGCATATCATCACGACTAACCGCCTCAAGCTTCCATAGCCAAGCTTCTGTTGTCGCTTGTAGCTCCAAGCCTGTCTGTTCCAGCTTGTAGTAGTAGGGGTAGAGAACCGTTTCGCCATTGGTGTCGGTCTTACTTAACAGGGCAGGTTCCCGCCCGGTGCCTGAAAAATGGCTTAGGGCAACATCCCAGATATCAAAAGTATGGCTGTAGCGGATGGCAAAATCTTGATTCCACATCTGAGCGGCGGATTCATACACCGCATCCTCATGTTTAATGCGCAGAGGGTAACCCGGCCGACCTTTCCAACCCGGTAGGGTACGCTCCCTGAACAGGGGCATCCAAAAGAGGTTAAGGCTACCCCAGTCACGCATTACGCCCACAGAGAGCATGGGTTGCCCCAGCTTATCCTCACCATCGGTACCTTCGACCGCATCAGTTTGGTTAATGATATCAACCAAATGGCGAGACTCGGTCACACCCCAATAGATTTTATTCAGACCAACGCTGACTTCCCAGTCATCATCATCCAAATGGGAAAAAGCCAGCTCCCGAAAATCAATATGGTTGCGGTGATCATCCCGAGTATCCAAACGGATATAGGGGGTGACGCGGAACTGTTTCCGCCCCTCATCCCACTCTCGGAAATACTCCCCTTCTGCACTAAATGAGGGGTAGAGCCCCTCTTGTGCGCGCCGCAACGGGGATTCTGGGAAAAGACGCAGCTCCCCTGCAACATAACCGGACCACTCACTACGAACATCATCCTCGGCAAAGATTGGGGTGCTGAAGAGGGCACACCCCAAAGCCGTGGCAGCGGCTAGTAGGGTGTGCAGGGGGTATGTGGGAAGCATGGTTTTCATGGTTACCGAGCCCGCTTTAGACCATTCTTATGAAAATCACGGTCTTTAAAACCATTTTTGAAGGTATAGCCAATCCACTGAAGTTCTGTCTTCTTATGGGTTTGGTGGTTGACCATCAGCATGACGTCGGGGCGCCAATATTGACCAATGTACTGCTGGTACCCTTTGAACGATTGTGTTTTTAGTTTGCTGTTTTTGCGATCGTAGTAGATCACTTGGTTAGGCTGATAGCGTTCTTTGTCTAACCACAGTTCCTGACGGGTGTAGCCTGAGTGTGTATAGGCGGGGCGTCGTTCAATCACCCAGCTATCCCGGCCATCAATGACTTCATCCCGTAGGTAGTTGTAGGTGTATTTGGCAACCTCTTGAGAGCCTAAATCCTCAAAGGCAAACTCACTGCCCATGAAGGGACCTGATTTGTTCTTGGAGCTAATGCGCTTAACCCGCTTAAGGCGTGGTAGGTACATCCACTGATCATCCGGTTTTACCGCATGGGTGTGGGTCAGCATAGCGGTCCCTTTGATGGTTGAGGGGGTATCGAAAAGAGACAGGGATTTATCCCCATCATTTTCTACCTCTTTCATCTTCATCCGGATGGTACGGGTGCTGGTTTTGCCCAAACGATCGGTCAAGGTCATTTTCATTTGTGCCGTTAGGTCCACGTAACCGTAATCGCGTTTGTCGGCCTCATCAATCAGGCGGAGCCCCTTCTCCTGGCTGGTTTCAGCCTGAGCCGTTAAAGGTGCAAAAGCCGGTAAGCAGAGCAGGCTGCCGATGAGTAGACGTTGGAAAAAAGTGTTACGCATGATCGTTCCCTTCCAATTTAATCAGTAGAGCAGGCAGCAGTAGAAAATCGATAATCAAGGCGATGGCAATGGCCATAGCTGTCATTAGGCCCATCTCAGCATTGAGTTTGAAATCTGACATGGTCAAAACCATAAAGCCGGCAACCAGAACCAGTGTGGTGACCCATAGGGCGGTACCAACCGTTGAAAAGGCATAGCGTACAGCCTCTTCAGCCGTGTGCCCATGTTCCCGGCGTGCCCGTAGATACTTACTTAAAAAGTGCACAGTATCATCCACGATAATGCCCAGCGTCATCCCAGTGACCACCGATAAAGCCAAGCCTACCTGTCCGTTAACCATGCCCCACAGGCCAAAGGCAATACCGGCGGGAACCAGGTTGGGGATCAGGCTAAGCAAACCAATTTTAAGGGAACGCAAGGCCAGAATGAGCGACAGTGAGATCAAGAACAGCGCGATTGTGGTACCCCCCAGCATACTGACGATGTTGCGTTTACCAATGTGGGCAAACATTACCGTGGGGCTGGCGCCTTCAACGATCATCTCACGGGGCCAGTTGTGCTGCATCCAGTTGCGCACACGATCCGCAAAACCAATGACATCGTTGGAGCTAATGCTCTTCATGGTGACGGTCAGGCGGGTCTTGCGTTTATCCACATTAATTTGGTTGTTCAGGTCCAACCCATAGGGGAGCGACATCTCATACAGCAAGAGATACTGTGCCGCCATATTCCGATCGTCTGGTAGTCGATACCAATCAGGATTATCCCCATGCATGTTTTTATTCAACCGTTTGAAGATATCCGTAATGGTGCTGACATGGGTTACCTCAGGTTGGGTGCGTAACCAATTGGCCATTTTCTCAATATTGGTGAGGAAGGCAGGATCAGAAATGCCTGAGCTTTCCCCTGAGTCGATGGAATAACCGATGTTGTAGATACCCGTTAGGTTCTCCACGGTGTAGTCGGTTGCATTACGGAAGTCGACGTTTTTGCTGAAATATTTTACAAACTCATCGTTCAGCTGGTTGCTGGGGATAAAGGCAATGAAGAGAATAGCCAGTGAAGACATACCATACAGCAGCCCTGTGCGTTTGCTGATAACCCAGTCGGCCAAAATTTCCATCATATGGCTGGTACGGGGCTTTTTACGGTGAGGCTTAACCGGTACCAGAGATAGAAAGATGGGTAAAAAGGTGACGGAGTAGACAAAGGCTGCAAGGACCCCCATGGATACAATGTTACCCAGATCACGGAAGGGCGGGGCATCACTGAAGTTCATGCTCAAAAAGCCAATGGCTGTGGTCACGCTGGTCAAAAGAATGGGGGAGAAGTTAATGCGCAGAGCTTCAATAATCGCCTCATTCTTCTCTTTAAACTTATAGCCATAGACCACAAAAAAGCTGACCAATAGGTGTACAGCATCCGCGACACCCATGGTTAAAATAATGGTCGGTGCACTGGCGCTTGGTCCGGTTAAAACAATACCTGCCCAGCCAGCTAACCCCATACCGGTGGCGATGGAAAACAGAATAACCAGTACGGTCCCTACGGTGGCCCAAGGGGAGTGTAGAAGAAGAAGAAAGGTCACCACCACCACCCCAAACATAATGGGGATAAGCGTGCTCATATCCTTTTTGGATAATTCAGGAAATGAGTTGTTCATCATGACCATGCCGGTTAGGTGTACCTGCATATCTGGGTGGGCTGTACGCAGTTCATCCGCCATGTTACGAACAAAGGCTGCCACTTCAGGCACGGCGGTTTGGGTGTTGTCATCTGGCAGCTGTACGGTGATATTGACCGCCGTTACCGTACCCTCTGTATTAATAAGCCTGCTCACCAATAGGGGTTCTGTGGTGGCAATCTCTTTAATGGTTTTCCACTCTTGGGGGGAGAGTGCGCTGGGCGCTTCAACCAGATCGCCCACGGCTAGATCATCCTCTTCAACCCAGGTGTGCTGGTAGTTGCTTAAGGAGTCTACGCGAATAGAGTAGGGGATCTGCCACGATTTCTCGGTAAGATCCTGAACAATACTCATGGTCTTTTCATTAAAGACCTGCCCCGACTTGGGGGTGAGTACAAACATCACATTATCATCTTTGGTGTAGCTGTTTTGTAGCTCATCAAAGGCGATTAATTGAGGATTATCTTCCCCAAAAAAGATGCGATAATCAGTATCAAACTGTAAAAAACGTACCCCCGACGCCGCTACCAGCATGGTGATCAGTACCAAGAAGATAACTGAAAATCGATAGCGCATCAGCCAATTGGCATAATGACGGATCATGGGTGAAACTCCTTCTTCATCTATCGGATGAACCTTGTTCGGTCGGTTCTAAACTTTTAACAAATGCAAATAGTTGATTAAGGCAACGATGCATGATGTCGGTATCCTGCGTTGCCTTTAAGACGCTCTCACACCCTTCACGGGCGGCAAAGATAAAGAGAGAAGCATCATCAGCCTGAATATCGCTACGTATGTTCCCAGCCCGTTGGCCTTGGCGAATTTGCTCTGCCATCGTCTCCATTCCCCACCGGTAGAGGGCATCGACCCGGGTACGGAAATCTTCGTCGATGGGGGACATCTCTTCTGCCAGTTTGGCGACGGGACAGCCCAGCTCAATAAAAGAGGCCCCGCGGTTGGCCAGAAATACCTCATGGGCATGGATAAAGCCCTCTACAAAGCTATCTTTGGCATCGAGATAGAGGTTGAACTCTTCTTCAAAAATAGCGGGTAGTAATTCATCCACCACCGCCAACCCCAACGCTTTTTTGTTGGGAAAATGGTGATACATCGCCCCTTTTGTCATTTCTGCCCGCTCTAAAATGGCGGAGAGAGAAGCGGCTTGAAAGCCTTTACGATGGATCTCCTCCAGTGCGGCTTCCAGTAGTTTGCGGCGGGTTTTCTCTGGGTCACGAGCATCTGCCATGGCGTTACCTTAGTACTGAAATAGGTACATACAAACCGGTTGGTATGTTGATGGTGAGGTTACATACCAACCGGTTTGTATGCAAGCCAAAAATGGCACATTATCGGCTTTGTTTTGATTGGTTAGATTTTGTTCAAAGAGGGGATAATCGGTAAGCTGGGTTGTCTGTGTGTGTTGATTTAAAAAATAAAAACAAACTATTAGAGTCTTGCTCCAGGGATAAGTTGGCGAGCTTTAGCAAAGTCAAACTGGCCTAAAGCTTGTGCTAAGTCCGTGGCTAACTGGCCTTGCCCCTGGGTTTGAAGCTGGGGGGTGAGCTGTTTAATAAGATCTCTGGCCTGTAGATCATTGGCCTCTAAAAGTTGAATGAGCCTTTGCATCTCTTCTTCTAAATTCACCATTGGTGGTGGTGCCTGTGGTGGTCTCTCTTCAATAGCGGGCATGACGGCGCAGGTATCATGCATGCATTGTAGCAGTGTCTGCCACTGGGCTGAGATATCTGGTCCGGATACGCCTTCTGATTTTAAGGTTGTTTCCAGGGACTGAAGGGTTTGGGCAAGCTGTTTGAGGCTTAAATTTTGAGCAACACCTCGTAGTGCGTGGGCCGCTTGGAGTAAAGCCGGGGTATCCCGGTGCTGTTGAGCTTGGGTTAAGGGTGCAAAAAGCAGATCACACTCTTGGGCAAAACGTCCCAAACGGTTCATCAGTTGATGTAAATCGCCACCCAAGCGTGCATGTAGGTCAACTTTATCAACCAAAGCGATATTCGGTTGCCAGTTTTGCCACCGCTGTTGGGCGGCGGCATCTTGAATATGATCCGGGTCTTGCTCAGCGTGAGGTTCAGGCAGCCAACGCCGTAACATCATATACAAAGCTGATATGGAGATGGGCTTGACCAGGCAGTCATCCATACCCGCACGCATGCATTGTTGGCGATCTGCTGGGGTGCCATTGGCTGTCATGGCAATAATTGGAAGGTGCCCTGCTGGATGGTCGGGGCGGATCTGTCGTGTGGCTTCCAGGCCATCCATAAGGGGCATTTGCATATCCATAAGAATGCCATCAACGGGGTGTTTAACCCCTTCGTTTGCCATATAGCTGACCGCTTCAGCACCATTGTTTGCGGTGACCATCTCAATTTGAGCCTGCTGTAGTAGCTCTTTGACCATCTCCTGGTTTAAAAGATTATCCTCTGCAACCAGTAAGGTAAGCCCTGGCCATTGTGGAATGGTAAAGGATTGTTGGAGGGGTAACTCTTCAGGCACCAGGCAGGCATCGGTAATTTCAAAAGGGATGATACAACGGAAGTTGCTGCCTTGGCCGGGTTGACTCTCCACATGAATGGTTCCCCCCATTAATTTGGCTAAGCGCTTACTAATGGAAAGTCCAAGACCACTGCCCCCAAAGTTGCGTGTGGTGGAGATATCCCCTTGTACAAAGGGTTGAAACAGACGTTGCAGCTGCGCTTCATCCATACCAATACCACTGTCATGGACCTCAAACTCCAGCGTTTGGTGGGTTTGAGAGCCGTTGCCGTGGGTATGCATACCCAGCACAACTTTGCCCTGGTTGGTGAACTTAATGGCATTACTCACCAAATTGATAAGAATTTGCCTTAACCGTAACGGGTCCCCCAAGAGCAAGGGTGCAATGGTTCCTTCTGTCAGCGTATGAAAATGCAGTCCCTTCTGTTTGGCTTGGGGCTCAAGCATTTGTATTATTTGTTGGAGTTGTTCATGGGGTGAAAAGGGGATTTTTTCCAAAGTGAGCTGATCGGCATCAATCTTGGAGAAATCCAACACATCATTGATTAACCCCAACAGTGTACGGCTGGCGGTATGAATGGCTTGTAAATGTCGATCATGGGGTGCGGGCGGATGCTGGGTCAAACTCAACTCTGTAAAGCCCATAATGGCATTCATGGGGGTACGAATTTCATGGCTCATATTGGCTAAAAAGCGACCTTTAACCGCATTAGCCCGTTGGGCTTCGGCCGTTGCATGTTTAACCGCTTCTTGATCTTGTCGACGTTGCACCACCCGCCACACGCCCTGCACAAAGGGTTGTAAATTTTGTACATCGCTTGACTCATAGGCTGTATCACGGCCCCAGACCCCAATGAGTGCCATCACTTGTTGATCTTCGATCAGTGGCAGAATCATCGCTGGGGGTCGTTCATGGGCTTGGTGTAAGACCGGCTCTTGATGGGCGATAGCAAGCTGGCAGGGGGGGAAGTTATCTGGCCGGTAATCTCTGGCCTGATGATGAAGATCTCCCGCCTTAACATCAAACAGCCGGTCCTCACTAATGGCGGTGCGGTCATCGTGGATCCAAATAAAAAAGGCTTTTTGACTGGTTGTTAGGGTTGCAGCGCCCTCCAGGGCAAGATCAATGAGTGATGGACCCGGTGCATGGGCCATTTCATTTAACCGGAGCAGCCAGTGATTGACCAGTTCTTCACGGGCATGGATCTCCTGAATACGATGTTCACGGGTAATATCTTGAATGACAATATTTATTTTAACAGTTTCATCTTCTTGACGGTTGGGGTGTAACAGGGTTCGGAGCCAAAGTTTAGGCTGTCCAGGGCGCTGTATAGCCGCCACCATATCTCCTTTTAGACCGTTACGATGGGCAATGTCCAAAATGTGCTGCAGGCGGTCGCGGTCTTCAGGTTCATAGAGCTCTAATAAGGTCTGTAAATTATAAGGGGGGCTGTCAAAACTGGTTGTGAGATGTAAAAAGGCATCCGTGACCGAAAGTTTATCTTGAGTGGGAAACCAGGCACATCCACCAATACGGGCCATGCTCTGCACTTCGGATAAAAGAATACGCCGCTCTTCCGCTAAGGCAACGGTATCTTGCAAGGCTGCGGTACGCTGATCAACTTCATCTTTTAGGTGTTCATTAACCCGCAGTGTTCGGCCATGGGCGTGATTCAGTCGCCTTAACAGAAGATCCATCGCTCTAGCCAAGGTACCAATTTCATCCGTTCGTTTTTGGTGGGGGATCAAGCCACCCTCTTGAGATTTTGCCAAAGCACGTGCGGTATCGGTTAAGTCCCGTAAAGGTGCTGAAAGTCGGTAGGTCATCCAGGCGGTTAACAGTGTGAGCAAGAGCACCAGCAGTACCACCGCCAGGGTCAGATCTTTGGCCAGCAGATCGGTATGAATGGCGATGATGCTGCGTACCGCCTCTCCAATCACAATAACAGGCGGGGCCAGACGTTGAGGATCCAGGTGGATTAACTGGCCAATGACAACCTTATGTTGAGTCGGCAGGTGAATAATAAAAGGGTCCCCCTCTTTAAGTGCACCAAATGAGGGCCACTCAACATCCTTGTAGTCCTGGAATAGGCCGGGTTTACCATGCTGTTCCAGGGTAAACATGCGTATGGCCTCAGGATGGTAGAGATAATCTCCACGGGGGTTGATCAGACGGACAGAAACTTGGGCATCTAAGCTCTTAAAACGGCTGACAATACGGTTAAAGTCCAGGTTGATAACCATGACCGCTTCCACCTTGCCCGAAGCGGCGTATATAGGGGTGGAAATACGCATGACTGGGCGGATGGGATACTCAATCTTGCCATGTTCACGGTTTAGTTCAATGGGGGAGAAGTAGTGTTCACCCTTGGCCAGCTTTAGCGCTTTTTTTAGGTAAGTACGCTCCCCTTTTTGTTGCATTAAAACCGCTGGAAGGGAGGTGATCTGCCCCTGCTTATTCCGTTGAACACGTATCCGCTCCCAACCCTCCTTCGAGTTTTCGATCAAACGCACCTGGGCATAGGCAGGGCGGTTGCGCATCATTGCCACCATCTGCTTAGCGACAGTACCTTGGGCTGGTTCAAGCTGGGGCTGAAGCACGTAGTTTTGGACGGCTGGACTATGGACCAATTGATCAACATCTTGCCGCATTTGGGTAAAGTAGTTGCGTAAGAACCGAATTTCACTAGAGACTCGGTTCATAACCATTTGTGCTGTCTGAGCTTCAAGTAAAGATCGGGATTGTTGAAAGCCGTAGGATGCAATCACTGTGATACCCCCACCCATAAGAATGAGTGCGTAAATGGCGTACCGAACGGGCAGTGAAAGCTGTAGCATCAGAAATTCCTAATGAACGGCATCAAGGCAGGGAAGGTTGGCTTTCAAATAACGGGTTTTAAAATATCCCCTGCATAACCCCTCCATTTGGAGGTGTATTGAACACTTTATCGATATATGAGTAATTTGAACCTGTTTAGCTTACGCGCTTTTATAAAAAGTGACAATTCTTTTGTAACGAATGTTACATTTCGAAAAGCCGACAAAAAGGCTCTGTCACCGTTTTTGTCGGCTTAAGTATTTTAGAGCGTGTCGAGGTAGAGTCGATCCAGGCGGGTGAATAGATCTCGTCGCAGTTCATTGAACCGTTTTAACCCCTGTTCAGCCCCCTCTGGGTTGAACTCATTCATCATTTGAACCACTTCACGGGCTGTTTCATGCACTTTTTGGTGTGGATCGGCAATCTCGATAAAGAGTGGGTTATCCCCCAGTTTGGCCTGACCATCACTGTAATACCATTGGCCAAAAGCACACTCTTGGGATGTTGCAACATCTTCAGGGTTAATATGACTTCTACCACGGATGACGCCGACCAACTTGCCCAGCCAAGCAATGTGGGCTTTTTTGACCATTTGAATATCCATGGGGGGCTGGCCAATATTAAAGGCTTCGGAAGCCTTGTTAAGATCTTCGCAAGACTCATCACTCAATTCGCTGAGCATGCTGGCATGGGCAATGGCACCATCTAGGAAATTGGCAAAATCCATGGACTGCAGCATCTTCTTTTGTACATTGGCCGAGGCTTCATAGATCTCACCCGAGTTGTCTTTAATCACCTGTAAGCGTTCTGAGGCTTCACTACTGTTGCGGGCAACCTCTTCGGCACTTTGAGCGACATTGGAGGCTGAGGCGGCAATTTCGTTGGTTCCAGCGGCGGCTTCCAGCGCAGCTCGAGCTACTTCGGAAGAGGCAGACTCAAGCTCCAGAGCGTTGCGCCCAACCTCTTCACCCGCAATGGTGACATTGTGCATGGAGTCGTTGATCTGAGCGACAGATCCTGTTTGTTCTTCAACTGCTTCAGTGATTTGAGCCGTGGTTTCACTGATCTGCTGGATCATCTCATTAACATCAAGCGTGACCGATGCAGCCTGTTGGGTGTTGGTTTGGATCTCTAAGGTTTTTTGTTCAATCAGCTTGGTTGCATCTGCGGTCTGTTTGGCCAGATCCTTAACCTCATTGGCAACCACAGCAAAACCAGCCCCTGCTTCTCCCGCACCTGCGGCCTCAATAGAGGCGTTTAAAGCCAGCATATTGGTCTGGTCGGCAATGGTTTTGATCAAACCCACCACCTTCACAATCTCGCGGGCCGATAGGGTTAACGCTTCCATGGTGGATTGGGTCTGCTGGGTAAACTGCTGCGCCTCTTTGGATTTGTGATCGGCATCGACACAGCGTTTCCGTACTTGATCCAGGGAGAGATTTAACTCATCCAAAGCGCCTGAGACACTACCGACGGAGTGATTAACCTGTTCCAAACTGGTATTGACGGCCGTAATGTTGCCGGTCATTTGTTCGGCAGCGGCAGCCATGGTATTCACATTTTGACTGGCTTGCTCAGAGGCCGCAGCAATAGAGGAAACATTCCCAGAAAGGTCATCGGCGGTTTGGGTTAAGGTGATCATGTTGGTATCAGCCTGCTCCAAATCACTACGCAGTGCATGGGTCATCTGATCAATACCATCATTAATGGAAACAACCTCTTTGGCGAGCCCGTAGCTCTCCCCGGAATCTCTTTTTAGCTCCTCTTGCGCCTCTTTTTGTTCCTGCACCGTAGCCCGCATGGTCAAGGATTGAAGTTTCAAAGAGGCGGCCATCTGAAAAAGATCCCGACTCATTTGCATCACATATTGCGCAAGAGAGTCTGGCTTGGCGCCTTTAAAGATAATTTGTCTGGTGAGGTCTCCTTGCCCCAAACGTTCTAGGACTTGATTAAGCTCTACGGGGTCTGCCCCCAGCTTATCCATAATGGTGCGGGCGATCAGGCTGCCTGTGATTAAAATCAATACAATGGACAGTATAAAGATGATGACAGTATGCGTAACCAGGTTTGAGATCGTATGGCCAGATTCATCCAGGGCAGTCAGCATGCCATTAACATACTTTGTTTCCAGCCCTATAAGGCTTTTTTCCAGGTTCTCTGCCCGGGCATCTACATCACTCATCATGCTGTTGCCTAAGGCCGGGCCGCTCTCTACATAGCCCTTGGCCATCTCTCTCGCTTTGGCATAGTAGGCATCAAAAGTCTGGTCTAGTTTATCCAGTGTGGCTACAGAGCTGCGGTCATGTTCCAGTCGTTTTCGGAATTGATGAAGGAGCTTTTTAAACTGGCTGGCATGATTGGCGGCTTCATCAAAGCCATCATCCAGTCCGTTTAAACCTCGTGTGGCTGAGATATCTGTCAGCCAAAGGTTAACCTGCGCAACCTCATACTTCATCTGTAGGGAGAGCTGGTTTAACGGTACATGTTGGGTTTGTACCGTGAGAATTTTCTGCTGGGAGGTGTTGCTGCTATTCCAAATAAGAACCGCCGTACCGAGCATGGTCAACGTCGGAAGGAGAATCAACAGCTTGATGAGCGATTTGAATCGCCATTTCTGAAAAGATAACACCGTACGATCCTTATATTTGCGCTGGTCTGGTCGGACTAGGCAATGGGGAAGGGCAATGCGCTATACCATTTGATCAGAGATGATATAAAACACCGCAGTTGTAGCATATTCCCGCATTAAACCCAAGAACCCCTCGGGTCCATAAATGGGGTATGTCGTATTTATCTGTAGCAGGTAAGCTTTGCCTGTAGCTGGAGACAATACGCCCTCTCAAAGGGTATTTTTTGCAGTGCATAGAACCGGCCAATCTTGGCATTTTCACCAAAAAAATTGAGATATATCAATATCTCAAAAAAAGGCCGTTAAGTTTTCCCTATGCTCTCCTTGAGTTATCGGTTTTTTCCTCTGTGGTGATCACTATAAAAGCGTTTGCTGGAACGGATCTTGAAGATCGTATGCAACAACAGGTCGCATCTGTGCAGGTGAGCGATTGTGCTTTTTTGGGTGGCAAAGGAGAGTTTTTATGCGTCATGCCGCAGTTTTAGGAGGTAGTGTAGCCCTGATGTGGTTGGTCAGTGCCCTAATGATTTTAGGGTGGCAAGGGCTAAGTCAGGATATGGGGTGGGTTGTGAGTATTTTTGCTCTACTGTTCGCCTCGGGCACCCTTATGCATTTTTTGATCGGCTTTATGGGTGGCCAGTGGGATGGCTTTGATGAAGCCATGGAGCAACCTTCCCGTATTATGTCGCAGCTGAGAAGTCATTAAAGCTGAGCCATGCCCGTTTGCTTGGTATAAAGAGACAGTCAACCTTGGTTGTCTCTTTCTTCTAACCGAGAAAGTTGGTTTGTCTATATCAAAAAGGGATCTCCACCTTGTGTGAGATCCCTTTTGATAAAGTCACGCAAAGCACCGCGTTAATAGTCTGCCAGTAAATTTACCTCAGGTGTAAATTGATACCCAACCCCATGGACCGTAATTAACAGTTTGGGGTCGCGTGCATCCTCTTCCAGTTTTCGTCTTAAGCGGTTAACCATGACATCAATGGTCCGATCGTTAGGGCTCCACTCCCGATTACTCACCGCATCGAGTAGTTGATCGCGGCTTTGTGCACGACCTGCACGGTTTAAAAAAGCCAACAGTAAGCGGAACTCGCCATTGGTCAGGTCAACTTCTTGCCCATTATCATGGCGTACTTGGCGGGCCGCATGAAAAAGTGTCCAGTTGTCGAACTGGAAATTTCCCATCTCATCGAGCTCTTTACTGCTGTTGGCGTAGCGTTTAATCAGATCAACGCGCCGCAACAAACTTTTTACCCGCGCCAGTAATTCCCTTTCATTAAAAGGCTTAACCACATAATCATCTGCACCAAGCTCCAAGCCGACAATACGATCCACATCATCGGTACGGGATGAGACTAAAATAATGCCCAGCTCTTCAGACTCAGCTCTTAGGTCCTGGGTAATGCTTAAACCATCTTTTCCTGGCAGGTTGATATCTAGCAGCACCAAATCAACACGGCCCCCTTTAAGGGCTCTTTGCATGCTTTTGGCATCTTCTGCGGTATGTGTCCGATAACCTGCTTTTTTAAAGTATCCCGATAGAAGCGTGCGGGTCACACTGTCATCTTCAACAATCAATATTTCATGGCGTGCGTGCATGGTTATCCTGCTATCGAGAGAAAGTTTGGGTTTTTTTTGTTTTTTTCTCGCGCGTACTTATTTGAGAATTTTAACACATAAAACCTTAAGTGTTTGAAACTATGTGTATTGAAGATCTCTTTTTTTATCTACACTAACATGCAGACCAGGACATTGCTTGGTATTTACATCTCGTTAACATTTTTTCGATAAATGTTAACAGAGGGGCGTAATCTTATTTACATTAGGGGGGTATGATCTAAACCCATGGAGAGATGGTATGAAAAACAAACCATAGAGCCAGTAGCGGGCAAGGCCGTACTTTAGTTGGAATATACATGGAATTTACCATGTCCAGCTCAAGGTCGGGGAGGCGATAGCACTTGCTTGGCGATATTAATCCCCACTTGGATTTTATCAAGATAAAAAGCCCTGTAGCGTAAGCTGCAGGGCTTTTATTATGGGCCTCTCTTTTTTCTTTAAAGCAAAAGGTGCTTTTTTTACGCGCTCTCTTTCACAGCTAAACCAAGGTTCAGTTTGCTTGAGATATGATCAAAACAAAGGCCCTGTCGCATAAGCTACAGGGCCTTTGTTGTTTGCTTGTTTTGATGATCCAAGAGCAGGGTGTACGCTGTCAGCTTCAGATTTTTACCGATTGGCCATCACACTCTTTTGGCTTAAGCCCAGGTTATCCCTCAGCAGCCCCATGGCATACCATAGACGATAAATCCCCGTGATGTAGCTGTAGGAATCAATCGTCTGTTGGACTTCTGCCCGGTACAGTTCTGTTTTGGCGTTAAGGACATCCAGGTGGGTACGCTGGGCCATATCAAATTCCTGTAGGTAGGAATTGACGGTCTTGCGCTGAGCGGCCACCTGTTTATCAGCCAGTTCAATGCTGCGCTTGGACATTTCCAATTGCTCCCAGGCATTGATCACCTGATCGCGCACAGTCCGTTGGTTTAAGGCCAGTGTCTCGCGGGTTTGGTTGATGCGGCGGTCTGACTCACGGTAAGAGGCCAGGTCTGCACCACCATTAAAGACATTGTAGGTTACATTGAGCATGGCAGACATGGACTGGGCATAGCCACGAGTACCACTAACGTTACCGTTGTTGCTTGCTGCCAAGTCTAAAGTAACCACAGGGTAGAAGTTACCCTTGTTCTGTTTTTTGGTTTGTTGGGCCGCCGTCAAATCTGCATGGCTGCTCTGGAGCAGTGGGTGACTGGCCTGGGAAACTTCAAGGGCAATATCCAGGGACTCTGGAATATTCTCAGTGGGGCGCTCTGGTTTAGATAGCTCCATGGGGACATCGCCAATAACCCGTTCGTAGGTCGAACCAGCAATGTTCATGTCCGCTTGGGTCTTAACTAACACTTTCTGGGTGCTAAAGAGTCGGCTCTCAGTCTGTTCAACATCAGCCTGTTTGCCTTGTCCGCCACGGGCAAGCTCTCTGAGCTTATCCAAGACATTTTCGTGATCTTTAACATTGTTCTCAGAGAGGGTGACCAACTCCTGATGGCGTAAGCGGCCCAAAAAGGCTTCTACCGCGCTAAAACCAACCGTTTCAGAGGTGCGGTTGAAGGCGTGCAGGGTCGAGTTATCTGTAGCCTTAGCCCGTTTGATGTCTGAATAGGTCGCAAAACCGTCAAACAGAGTCTGGCTAATGGTCGCGCTGGATTCACCCCGGTTCAGGGTATAGGTGCCTTCGCTGGCACCTCGGGTTGTGGTGTTGTCACTCACTTCCCGTCCATAGCCTGCCGCCAGATCAACAATGGGGTAGAGGCCTGCTTTGGCTTCGCGTACCAGTTGTGTGTTGGCACGCTTATTTTCCCACGCAGCCAGAACTTCTGGATTGGTGGTCAATGCTTTGTGAACCGCATCCTGTAAGGATATCGGAGCGTCTTCCTGAGCCCATAGGTTTCCCGCTAGCATCGGCATGGCCAGCAAGGATAGGGCAAGAATTGAACGGTGCTTAAGCATAAAAGCATTCCCAGCTAAGAGCAGAGAGACCAAAGAAAATGGTGTACCCAAAACAGTGACGCAAGGTCACAATACAATTTTACAAAATGAATGATGAGCCCTGTCATGCTGCTGTCTCATCATTCCAGACCTAAAATGATCAACTTAACTTGGCTTAGAGCAAACTCTACACCAAGACGACCAGTTGGACAGGTTTTTTGCCAACAGTTCCTCAAGTAAGGCGAATATTCTTCGCACAACCTGCACAATATAAGCAAAAAAGATAGAGAAGGCGAGTCCAAATTGTGTGAAAGCCTTCTTCATGCTGTCATCGGCAGAAAAGAGCAAGAGGATTAACGAAAAGCATTTTTGCCGCTGATTTGTTGAGAACTAGGCTGTCGCTAAGTGGTTAGCGTTCTCTCAGCGCGCTGTCACGGGCTTTTAGGATGGGTTTGAGCAGATAGTCAAGAATGGTTTTTTCTCCAGTGATGACATCGACAGAAGCCACCATGCCAGGGATAATCGGCAAAACTTCATCACCACGGCTGATATGTTTTTCTTCGGTGCGTACCTGAACCAGATAGGCTGCTTGCCCATTTTCATCGGTAATGGCATCTGCACTGATATGGCTTAATTGTCCCTCTAGCCCCCCATAGATGGAAAAATCATAGGCGGTAAATTTAACCGTGGCCTTCTGTCCAGGATGTAGAAATGCAATATCCTTAGGGTCAATGCGGGCTTCGACCAGCAAAGAGTCTTCCTTAGGCATAATTTCAACCAATGTTGCCCCGGATTGAACCACTTGGCCAATGGTGTTGACGTGTACCCGGATGACTGTTCCGTTGACCGGTGAGCGGATGGCACTACGGGTTACCCGATCTTCCAGAGCGGTGCTCGATTGTTGAAGCCGGGTTAACTCACTGCTGGCGGTGCTGAGATCTTCTTGAGCTTGGGATTTAAAAGCCAGGGAGGCTTCTTCTAATTTACTTTGCCCCTCTCTCAGCGCTGAACGTGCACGGGGAATGGCATGCTTGAGGGAGGTGATCTCCCCTTTTAAATTAGCCTCATCCCGTTGGGCCCGAAGCAGGGTGACCTCACTCATTAAACCTTTATCCACAAGAGGCTGGGTCAGTTTAATCTCTTTACGGGTTAGCTTGAGCCGCTCCCGGAACTGAATAATGGCCGACTGCGTCTCTTCCAGTTCCTGTTGGCGCTGTTCAATCTGCCGTTTTCTGATCTTAATATTGTTAAGCAGGGTCTGCAGGCGGCTTTTAAACAGCGCTTGTTCTGAGGCCGCCAGTTCAGGGTCCGCTTGAATAATGGCTTCGGGTATCTTGAAACGTCTGGCGCCTGAGGCCTCAGCATTTAAACGGGCAATACGTGCTTGCAAGGCCATGATACGGGCCTCACTCTCATTGAATGTTGCCTGGAACTGCGTATCATCAATCCGCAGTAAGACATCGTCGGCATGAACGGCATCCCCTTCACGGACCAAGCGTTCGGTCAAACGTCCAGCTTCCAGGCTTTGAATGCGCTGTACCTGACCCGATGGAATAACCTTACCCATACCGCTGGTCGCTTCCACCACTTCTGCTTGACCTGCCCAAAATAGAGCAATGGCAAAAAAGGCGACCACACTCCATAACAGCACATGGCTAAACAGCCCAATACGTGCCGAACGTGCGGTTAAGCGTGCATCAGAGAAATTCTCTTTATTCCATTGAGACATCAGTTTTTAACCCTGAATTTGCCTTCTTTAAGTTGCCAGAGAATGGGTTCTTTGGGGCCGTCAGCAAGGATCTGCCCCTCCTCTACAATCACAACCCGATCCACCAAAGAGAGTAGTGAGGCGCGGTGGGTGACCAGCAATAGGGTTTTGCCGGGTAACAGATCTTCCACCATTTTTTTAAAGCGCTCTTCAGAGCCACTATCCATACTACTTGTGGGTTCATCCATCAACAGCATGGAAGGATTATGAATAAGAGCCCGAGAGATGGAAACACATTGACGTTGCCCCCCGGAAAGTCCTTGGCCCTGTTCTCCAATGATCTGATCCAAACCATCGGGGTGGCGGTCCGTAAAGGAGGCAACCCCCCCTTGTTCAACGGCACGGCGCAGGGTGGCATCTTCCACAAAAGGGGCCCCAAGGGTGATGTTTTCCCGAATGGTACCGTAGAGCAAACCAGCATCTTGGGTGACAGAGCCCATATTGCGGCGTAGATCGGCAGGGTCGATCTGTCGGGCATCCATGTCATCAAGCATAATCAAGCCTTCAGTGGGTTCGTAGAGCCCCTGAAGGAGTTTTAACAGCGTGCTTTTACCTGATCCTACCCGGCCAATAAACCCTACCCGTTCTCCCGGCTCAATGTGTAGATTGATTTTTTGAAGCGCGGCGGTTTTGGCGTTGGGGTACTGAAAAGAGAGATCTTTGATCTGGATTTTACCCGACAGGCGAGGGCGGCTGAGAAAAGTGCGATCATCCGGGCGCTCTTGTGGGGTATGCATGATCTGGTTCAAGGTGCGTAAAGAGATCAGCGTCTGCTGTAACCGGACCAACAGGCCTGCCACTTGAGACAAGGGGGCCAGCGCCCGCCCTGTAAGAATGGTACAGGCGATGAGGGCACCCATGGTGATCTCCCCCGCTTCAATGGCGTAAACGCCCACCACAACCACCGCAACGGAGCTTAGTTGCTGGGTGAGCATGGAAAAGTTCACCCCAAGGGTTGAGAGAAAGCGTGACTGCTGTGCTGTCTTAGCGGTTTCAACAATGCAGTTTTCCCATTTAGAGGCCAGGTGACCTTCTGCATTATTCAATTTAATGGTCTCTAAGCGCCCCAGGGTCTCGACCAGCATCGCGTGCTTTTGTGCGGCCTCTTTAAGTGCCCGGTTCATGACCCGGTTGAGTGGGGCTTGTAAAAGCAGGCCAACCAGAATCACCAAAGGCATGGCCAGCAAGGGGACCATGGCAACCTGTGTGCCCCCAAGTTGGGAGATGACGACCAAAAAAATAAGGGTAAAGGGTAAGTCGATGAGCGTTGTAAGCGTCGCCGACGTAAAAAAGTCCCTCAAAGGTTCAAACTCTTGAAGGTTACGGGCCAGTGCCCCAGCACTTTGTGGCTGTTGGCTCATCTGCATGCCGGTGACATGTCGGTAGATGTTAGAGGCCAGCACAATATCAATCCGTTTTCCGGCGGTATCAACAAAGTGTGCGCGTAACGTCCGTAATAAAAAGTCAAAAGAGAAGACAATCGCCACCCCAATGGCCAGCACCCAGAGTGTCTCCATAGCCTGGTTGGGGACAACCCGGTCATAGACATTCATGACAAACAGCGGGGAGGCGATGGTAAATAGATTAATCAGCAGCGAGGCCACCGCTACTTCACTATAAATGGGCCAATAGCGAAAAAGGGAGCTCCAGAACCAGTGTCCTTTGGTGGAGCTGCCAATAAATGTAGTGCGGTCATCATGTTTAAATTGAGGACTGACCAGAATGCAGTGGCCCTGGTAACGCTCTTCAAGCTGTTGACGGGCCAAGCGGGTTTCGCGACCACTTTCTGGTAAAAGAAGGTGGGCTTCACCCTCATCCCACCCCAACAATACCACCGCCAGTTTATCGTTCAGCAGCAAAACTGCAGGAAGGTGGGCCTCTTCCAAGTTGGCCAGATTCTGTTTACGAATATTGGCATTTAAGCCTGCCTGTTCAGCAGCCCGCAGGAACAGCTCAGGTGTCATGCCAGATTCTGGCACAGGCAAATGAGCCGTTAAGCTCTGCACGGTGGCGGGCAAGTGCCAATGGTGAGCCAGGAAGAGTAGTGAACCCAGCAGCGGATCTTCGCTACGGGGGTCATGTCCTTCCAAGGTCCATGTAGGGGCTTGTTGGGGGGTGGACTGGTCCATTATCGCAACCGCATTCCCTAAAAGTGAAGAGGTTAAAGCGCATAAAAATCACTCTAACATAGAGTGATATCAACCCTTATTCTAGCATATTTCCCCATCTGTCGGGGGGAATGGAATGACCCAAGTGAAAGAACAAGGGTATCCTTTTCCAAATATGTGGTGGAAAATGGCGACAATGTGGCACATCATGTGCCAGAGAAATGAGAATCTTGTTACAGACATTGGGTATCTAGTTTTTATATGGGTGCCTGCAGCGACCGGATGGAATGATGCACGGTGTCATTTTTTTAGCCCTTGAAGAATACCTGGACGAACGGATGGGGGAAGAGGTGTGGGAGCAGGTGGTGGAAACCGCAGGCATTCCAGACTCCGACTTTACCCCTGACCGTATGTATGATGCCCAGGATTGGGAAGCGTTGTTGTTGGCAACAGCCCAGGTTATGGGTAAAGAACGCGCAGATGTACTGGAAGAGTTTGGTACCTATATGGTGCCCGGTTTAATGGAGATGGGGGATGCCATGAATTTGCTGGATCCCCGCTGGCGTACCATGGACTATTTGGAAAATGGTAAAGATCTTATCCATGCCGCCATCCGTATGCAGATTCCTGATTTTAAGCCACCCGACATCCGTGCTTTACGGTTGCGTCAAGGCGAGGCTGCGGTGGCTTATATGGCCAAAAACCGTATGGGACCTCTTTTAAAAGGTGTTGCCCAGGGGTTGGGTAATCATTTTGAAGAGGAACTGGCCATTTGGCAGCCGGAGTCTCGTACAGGTAGTCATTTTTACCGCATTAATGTGCGTCTGGCTGATACGGAAAAACTCCGTGCTGTGGATATGGTGCGTGAGTTTAATACGGTACGTACGGAAGGTGGTAAGGTCCAGTTTTACAACCAGTTCATGGGGGTGCCTTTCTCTAATGAAGGGACCGTGTTGGATGTGGATGATGATGGGGTGCAGTTTTTGACCTTTCGGGATCAGTTGTTGGCCATGCGCCGCAACAATGAAACCTTTTTATCATTACCCCATATGAAAGTGGGCATTCATGCCCATGTTAAAAAGATGGATCTCAATAAAGGGACGGTTATTCTGGACCGTATGCTGCTCACAGATGGTGCTGTTGGCCAGCGTCAGGAAGCCCGTGTGGAGCCACCAACAGAGATCCGGGTTCAGCTGGGGTCTGAGGGTAAGCGTTTTCAGGGGTTCTTGAAAGATATCTCCACCACGGGGGCCTCTTGTAAATTTTCCCGCTCGGGTCTTGATGAAAACTACCTGTTTCTTAACAGCAAGCTGGAATTTCTCGTGCCTTTAAGTGCATTTGAGGATCAAGAATCACTGGCCAATACCAACCAGTATTTTGAGGCTGAAGGTAATATTCTGGATGTGATTGTGGGTAAAGATGAAGTGCTGGTCCGTTTGATTTTTGAAAGTTTGAGTGGCAACGCCAAAAAACTGATGACACTGTTTACGGCAGAACGTAAACAGTCGGTAATCCGGCATATGTCACAAATTGGTGGTTAACATGCGACCAGCCATCCATAGCTAAAGGGGCGGATGATTTCCAGCCCCTTTTTGCTGGGCGGGTTGGTCGGTACTTCTGACTCGTAGATGCATGGCATGGTATAAACTATTTTTCCCTGAATTGTGCCAAAGTTCATGATGCTAAAGCGTTTATCCCCTAAGATCTGGATACTCCTTCTCGCCAGCCCCCTGCTGTTGCCGCTGTTAAGTAACCTATTGCTCTATGAAGCACAGTCGTTTGATCCAACCGACCTGAACCGGCTAAAAAAACTTAAACCCCATTATGTCTTTATGGGTAACTCCATGATGTTCAGTCGTATTTTGCCGGAGCACTTAGAGCAGAAGCTGGATCGTAAGCGGGTGTTGGTCAACTATACGGGGGGCGAGCAGTCGGCCATTTGGTATCTGCGTTTAAAAAATGAAGTGGTTACTTCTGGCCTAAAGTTGGATCAGCTTTATCTCTTTTTCAGAGATGATGAGCTGACCAGCCCCCTGGCACGCACCGCAGGTCGTCCCCGTTTTCGGCGTAAATTAGAGCGTAAATCTATGCCTGAGGAGCCTTATCTCAAACAGGTGTTGTCCCATGCTCGTGGAGCCGTAGGGTGGACAGCCTACTGGCTAGATAAACTCTATCCTCTTCAATATTATATGGGAATAGACAGTGCCATTCGGTGGCATGTGAACAATGTTTCAACCCTTCTGCCGTTTGCATGGGCTGACCCGCCTGCGCCCACAGGCAATACGCCAGCCTTTGCCCGTTTTCAACAGATGCGTACCCAGATCAAAGAACATTATGACGCGACCTTTGCCTTAGATAACCTGCGGTTGCAAAGAGAGCGGGATGAGCCCTTGCCAGATGCCCCTTTTCAGGACTTGGTGGCTTCTTCTTTTTTACCTGAAATCCTGCGGTTAGCCAAAGTTCATGAGATCCCCATAACCTTGGTGCGGGTAAAGCGTTACCCCAATGAGGATGGTGTGCGCCATGAACCCACGGCCCTTAAAAGCTACATCCAATCTCTGGCGGCCTATCTTAAGTCTCAAGATGTAGCGTATGTGGATTTAAATGAAGATCATCGATTAAAACCCCATATGTATATGGCGCCTGGGGATGACCATATTGATGAGTCGTATCGGGCATTCTTTACAGACATTTTTTATGAACGTGTTATGGAAGGACCGTTATGATATTCCATAGCATTGATTTTATAATCTTTTTTATCGTTGTTATCTCGCTCTATTGGCAGCTGCCACGCCGAGAACAGACGCTCTTTCTACTGCTTTCCAGCTATTTTTTCTATGGCTATGTTCACCCTTGGTTTTTACTGCTTATTTTAACGTCGACGGTTGTTGACTATGTGTGTGGGCGGTCTATCGCAGCGGGTGTTGGGCACCGTAAAGCCTGGTTGGTTTTAAGTTTGGCCACCAATTTGGGGCTGCTGGGTGTTTTTAAATATTTTAATTTTTTTGTCGAGAATATCTCTCTGTTACTGACAGGGTTGGGTTTTTCAGGCTTAGAGACAACCTTGCAGGTCGTTTTGCCCGTCGGTATCTCTTTCTATACCTTTCAAACCATTAGCTATACCGTGGATGTCTACCGAGGCAAATTACAGGCGTGTAAAAACCCCATGGATTTTGCCGTTTATGTCTCCTTTTTCCCTCAGTTGGTGGCGGGCCCCATTGAACGTGCCACCCACTTGCTTCCACAAATTCAAAAACCCCGTCGTATTGATCGCACCGATATTTATGAAGGTTTGCTGCTCATTTTATGGGGGTTTTTCAAAAAACTGGTGATCGCCGATAATGTGGCAGAGGTCGCCAACCAGGTTTTCTATCTTAAAGAGCCCTCCTTTTTTATTCTTTGGGCTGGGGTGTTTGCCTTTGCGGTGCAAATTTTGGCAGACTTTTCCGCCTATACCGACATTGCACGGGGGGTTGCCCGGCTGTTAGGGATCACGCTCTGTCAGAATTTTAATCACCCCTATTTTGCGGTATCCCCTGCAGATTTTTGGCGCCGCTGGCATATGTCGCTCTCCTATTGGATCCGTGATTATCTCTACATTCCATTAGGTGGGTCACATGGTGCCTGGTTTATGGCAGCCCGTAATTTGCTGATCACCTTTGTGCTCTGCGGCTTGTGGCATGGCGCAAGTTGGAACTTTATTCTGTGGGGGGCCTACCATGGATTGTTAATTTTAACCTTCCGTGGATTGACCAACCTAGCCTATCCCCATTGGGTCCATGCCGGTTGGTTCCGACCGGTTCGTGTGCTCTTTATGTTTGTGCTGACATGCATTGGCTGGTTAATTTTCCGGGAGACCAACCTGGAACTGTTGGTTCGGGATCTGCTATTAAGTCCCTGGCATAGTTCGTCAGCAGACCTGCTATTGGCCATGTTCTTGTTCAGTAAGGCGCTGCTGTTTGGCTTGCCGTTGTGGCTGCATGGCTTCTACGATCAATGGCAGTTGGGCGCTTGGCTTAAACAGCGACCCGCCCGTTTTATCCTGGGTAGTCAGCTCTTTGCGATCAGCGCCTTTGTTTTGATTTTGGTGGCTCGATCAAAAGTACCTGCAGATTTTATCTATTTTCAGTTTTAACCGGACGATTAATCCCCTTTCTGACGTTACGCTCTAAGGCGGTGGTGCCGTTGTGGAAAATGCTCTTTTTATAAAATGGCGGTTGTGTTTTAGAGCGCGGTGGTCCAGGTTGGTGGCTGTTTTACAGAGATGATGGTGTGCTATCCTTTTCATGGGGGAAGGTTGCATGCTGTGGGAACGAGGCATTCGGTATGGTTTGGCGTTTTGGGTGGATGGCGTTTGGGGTCTGGATGATGGTGGCGGGGCTGAACAGCTCAGCTTTAGCATCCGGTGCAGAGTGTCGGGATGTGCTTTTGGAACATCCCAAGCAGCTCTATGCCATTACCCTGGGGGCACGTCTGTATGATAACTGGTACAACGAGTTAGAGGTCAGCCCGCCTAAAGAGAACCATCCGACCTATCCTAAAATTTTGCCCGATGCCTTTAAACCCGCCCAAAATTGGCGTTGTAGTAGTTGCCATGGCTGGGATGGGCTTGGTAAGGATGGGCATGGCCAAGTGCAGACAGATATGGTGGGGATCTACGGCCATAAAGAGGACAGCTTGGCGCAGATTGTTAAACAGTTGAAGGGTGGCATCCACGGTTATGAAGGGCGCATGCCGGATGAAGCGTTTACCGCTTTGGCCCAATTTATTAAAGCGGGTCCCTTGCCCGGTGATGTGATTGAAGATCTGCACACGCTTGGTGATAAGCGACGTGGAGAAGGGTTCTACCTTACACTATGCAGCCAGTGCCATGGTGAGAACGGGGTAGCGAGAGGTATGCCGGTTTTGGGTAAAGTGGTGCAACAGGATCCATGGCGGGTATTGCATAAAACCCTTTATGGTCATCCTGGTAGCGGCATGGTGGCTTTACGTGCTTTGGGCCGGGGGGTGACGATGGATTTGCTGAGTCACATGCAGGAGCTGCCCACAAGTAAGTAGAATGGATGTATTGGATCGTATATGAAGACGCTGTTCCTTATGGGGGGATGGCGTTTTTTTATGTCTAAAGAGCTGTGGTCGTGGGTTGGTGGATGGGAAGGATAACTATTTGGAATGGGTAGGATAGTTTGTGAGGATAGATGTCATCCATAAAAAAATATAAAAATTTCAATGGACTACAAAACGTTGGCAGGCATGTAAGGTCGATACCTGACAAAAAAAGAGTGGCATATCATGAAAAACTGGTCGTTTCTTATGTTGAGGTGAGCTAGTGTGTAGATTGAAAAAAAACTAAAAAGTTCCCGTCGAGGGCTAAAAAATCCTGCACATTGTTTTGTTGAGGAAGGTTGAGTGATGATTAGGTGCGCAAAAGAAAAACGTAGCTACCGGTATCTAAAAACACTGTTTAGTGTTGTGGCGTTAATGCTGGTGGTTTTGGTTCAACCCGCTATGGCGATGGAGCCGGTTAAAGTTACGGATCCTATGGATCGTCCTTTAAAGCCGCTTAAGGCATTTGCCTCGCTTAGTAAAGAGAGTGCCACCTGCGCGACCTGTCACCGCGAAGATAATATTGGCCTGTACAACCAGTGGGGCCGGTCCAAGCATTATGGTGCCAATGTGGGGTGCTACGAATGCCACAAGGCCGATGCCGATGATCCAGATGCTTACCGCCACAAAGGTAAGATCATCAGCACCATCGTTAGCCCAAAGGATTGTGGCCGCTGCCATGAGAAAGAATCAAAAGAGTTCCAGGAGTCTACCCATGCAGGTGCGGCAGACTTTGAGGGTTCTACAGAGCATGCTTTGGCAATGATGGCCCAAAGTGGTCATGAAGGTAAAGCTGTGGATAAGGCTGCGGGTTCCCAGGCTTGTGTCCAATGCCACGGTGCAAAAATCCAAGTGAATATGAGTGGCAAGCTGCTGCCAGAGACTTGGCCCAACAGTGGTATTGGCCGTATTAACCCCGATGGTTCCCGTGGTGCCTGCTCAGCCTGTCACCAGCGCCATGAGTTTTCCCAGGCCCAAGCCCGCCGTCCTGAAGCGTGTGGCAAATGTCACCTGGGTCCTGGCCACCCACAAAAAGAGATCTACAATCAGTCCAAGCATGGTGTGAGCTACTACGCCAATGTGGACCGTATGAACCTCAACTCACCAAAGTGGATTCCTGGTGAGGATTATGATGCGGCACCTACCTGTGCAACCTGTCATATGTCAGCCACCAAGGAACAGCCGCTGACCCACAATACCAGCCTACGTAACAGCTGGAATCTGCGTAAGCCCATCGCTGAGACCGTTGATGACATGTTAGAGCGTACTGGCCAAGAAGATGTGCCAGATGGTGATGACCGTCGTGACGCCATGGCTGATGTTTGCATCTCCTGCCACTCCGAGCGGATTGTTGAGAACTTCTACAAGCAGTTTGATAGTTCAGTTGAGCTCTACAACAAGAAATTTGCCGAGCCCGGTAAAGAGATCATGGAAGTACTGGCTGCGGAAGGTCTGATCTCTAAGAAGCAGTTGGATGACACCATTGAGTGGACCTGGTTCCGTCTGTGGCATCATGCGGGTCGTGCCATGCGTCATGGCGCTGCGATGAATGCACCAAGTGTTCAGCAGTGGCAGGGTATGTATGAGCTCTCCCAGCTGTTCTACACGCAGTTGATTCCTCAAGCTCGTGAGCTGGCTACCAAGGCTGAAGCTGCTGGTAATAAAGCAGCTGCAGATAAGGTACGCGGTGTGATTGACGGTATCGCAACCCGTCCTGAGCACAGTTGGCTGACGGACAAGCAGGCTGCTGCCACCACTGAGAAGTGAGGCAGCCTCTATGTACCGCTATCTTTTAATTCTAATGGTGATGCTTCTCCCCTTCGGGGGGGAGGCCTTCGCCATCGGTATGTCGAAAGGTGATACGGATCCGGGTTACCGGATTCCGGTCATCGATTCGGCCGCTGCCATGTTGGAACGGGCAACACTGGCCAACCCAGTGCCTGTTACCAAAGAGACCACCAATAATCACTGCCTGGAGTGCCACGGTGTTCCAGGTTTCGGCGTGCCTCAAAAAGAGGACGGTGTCGGTCGAAAGGCGATTCGTCGTCTGGATATGCATGTGGACGCCTTTAAAAATAGCGTCCATGGTGTGCGTCGTTGTACCGAATGTCACACCGATGTTCAGCAGATTCCGCATAAGCCGGAAGTGGAGCGTCAGGTCAACTGTGAACAGTGTCACTTAAAACAGTTGAGTGCGCTGGAGTCCACATCAGACCCCAGTAAACGGGCAACTTTGCAAAAAGTAGCGGGTAACATTCAGCACTTTTTGGCCTCGACCCATGCCCAGCCAAGTAAAGAGGACCCCACCAAACCCCGTGCTTATTGTCATGATTGTCATGATGCCCACGCGATCTTCCCGCTGCGTAGCAACAAGGGTACGGAGTTCCGTCTGACCACCCCACAGAAATGTGGTAAATGCCATGAGAAGCAGTTGGAGGATTATGAAGACTCCTACCATGCCTCTTTGGTCTTGCGGAAGGGTGACAAACGGGCCGCGGTTTGTTCCGACTGTCACACAGCTCACCAAATTTCATCACCAAAAGGGGATGAAATTAAAGTTGCCATTACCTCCAATTGTGGTGAGTGTCATACCAAGCAGATCAAAACCTACCGTGCAACCTACCACGGTCAGGTCAATGAGTTGGGTTACTCCCATACCGCCAAGTGCTATGACTGTCATGATTTCCATAAGCAGCGCGCGGTTAAGGATCCAACCTCACCGGTCCATCCTGATAACCGGATGAATACCTGTAAAAAATGTCACCCTAAGGCGACCGCTGGTTTTATGACCTTCGAGCCCCATGGTGATATGCATGATAAGGAAAACTTCCCCATCATGTATTGGGTGGCGACCAGTATGTTAGGTCTGGTCTTTGCTGTATTTGCCTTCTTCTGGAGCCATTCGCTGTTGTGGTACATCCGCGAATATAAAGAGGTTGGTAGTTACCGCTATACAGAGGAGAACCATCCTCATCACGGTCATGGTGATGATCATGAAGATCCCAACGATCCTCATGCAGGGATGTACATTAAGCGCTTTACCAAGGGTTGGGTCATTGCCCATGGTATTCTCGCCATTGGGGTTATGGTTCTCTCCCTAACAGGTCTGGCTGTCTTGTACAGTGAAACCTTCTGGGCGCCCTATGTAATGAAGTTGTTGGGTGGCACGCAGAATGCTGCGATCTTGCACCGGGTTGGTGCGGTGATGTTTGCCATCATCTTCTTCGGCCACATCGCCTTCATGCTCTATCGCATCTTCTTTGTAAAGACCTACAAGCTACAGTGGTTTGGTCCTTACTCTCTGCTGCCTCGTTGGCAGGATATGCATGATGTGATTGCGATGTTCAAGTGGTTCTTCCATCGTGGGCCTAAACCCACCTTTGACCACTGGACCTACTGGGAGAAGTTTGATTACTGGGCACCTTTCTGGGGTATGTTCATCATCGGTGTTTCCGGTCTGATCATGTGGTTCCCCACGATTGCGGCATCCTTCTTACCCGGTTGGGCGTTTAACATCGCCATTATCGTGCATGCGGATGAAGCATTCTTGGCAACGGTGTTCCTGTTCTCCGTTCACTACTTTAACTGTCACTATCGTCCAACACGGTTCCCTCAGGATATCGTGATGTTCACGGGCCGTATTCCGCTGTCCGAGTTCAAGGATGAGCGTCGTCACGAGTATGATCGTCTGGTTGCTGAAGGTAAGCTGGAGAAGTATTTGGTTGATCCACCCAGCTGTCGTGTGGCCAAAAACTCTAAAAAACTGGGGGCGCTACTCATTATCATGGGTATCATCCTCTGCTTCTTTGCCTTACATGGGTTTGCCCTGACGTTTGGGGGATAGCTCTGAGCTAGGCTAGGAAGAGATGATGAGGGCCACGGGAAACCGTGGCCCTTTTTTTGTCGTGTGC